>CAYWHQ010000237.1:0-750 GCA_964457665.1 uncultured Prolixibacteraceae bacterium
CGACAGCGTCAGGACAATGGTGGGACGGTAATATGTTTCCGTAAGTCGTGAAGCTACAATGCCAATGACGCCCTTATGCCAATCGGGATGATAAATTACCGTGGTCCTTTTTTTCTGAAGTGCTTCACTGCCGGCAATCATCTCCAGCGCCTGGGAGGTAGCCTGAGAATCCAGGCTTTTTCTCTCCGTGTTATACTGGTCGATCTTATCCGCAAGCAGGAGCGCCTCATCCATCTCCGTCATGATCAGCAACCGTACGCTGTTTTTTCCGCTCTCGATCCTGCCGGCAGCATTGATCCTGGGCCCTACCAAAAAAACCAGATCCGTGATGGTCAGCTCCCTGGTTGTCCTACTGTGACCGGATGCAATCTCCTTCCTTGACGAACCTGCAAGTTTTAACAAGGCAGCTATACCCGGCCTCGGATGGGTATTGATCAGCTTCAGACCATAATAGGCAAGGATCCTGTTTTCACCGGTGATATCCACAATATCCGATGCAATACTGATCACAACGAGATCGAGATAGGGCATCAGTTCTTCCACCGGAAAGCCCTGCCGGGAAGAAAGCGCCTGAACCAGTTTGAATCCGATGCCGCATCCCGACAGCTCCTTATATGGATATGAACATCCTGGTTGCTTGGGATCGAGTACAGCAAAAGCATCTGGCACCTCCGCCCCGGGACGATGATGGTCGCAGATAATGAAGTCGATATTCCGCTCCCTGGCATAGGTCACCTTTTCTAAGGCCTT
>CAYWHQ010000237.1:760-5414 GCA_964457665.1 uncultured Prolixibacteraceae bacterium
GAGCGAAATGATCAGCGAAAAACCATTCTCTGCCGCATGGTCAATGCCCTTGAATGAAACGCCATACCCTTCGGTATACCGGTCGGGTATGTAAAAATCAATGGCATGATGGAAAGTGCGGATATAGGAATAAACAAGGGCTACTGCCGATGTGCCGTCCACATCATAATCGCCGTACACCAGTATCTTTTCCTCCTGCTCAAAGGCTTTTTCAAGCCGTGTCACAGCCTTATCCATATCCTTCATCAGGAACGGATCATGCAACCGCTGCAGCGATGGTCTGAAAAAATCCCTTGCCTGATCAAAGGTTGTAATCCCTCTCTGCACAAGCAAATTCGCAAGGCACTCGTCAACATTAAGAACTTCTGCAAGACTTTTAACGGTCATCGGATCACCTTGCGGTTTCAGCACCCAGCGTTTGATCATGGAAAATTTTTATCCTCGTAAAAGTAGTCAAAAAAACTTCACTTGAAAGAATATCTTTATCTGCTTTCCACCTGCATTTCCCTCACCAGGGCCTTCATGTCTTCCTCGCTGAAATGGATCCAAGGGGTTCAGCTTAGCAGACAGAATAACTAACCCTGCACGGAATCTGCTTCTGAAGATCAGTCAGTAGTCGCAGAGAAATGAAACAAAAGACAGAAGACGAACCGTTTAAAACTCAGCATTTTTGGGTGTTCGCGGAAAAGGGATCACATCGCGGATATTCGACATGCCGGTCACAAACAGGATCAGCCGCTCGAATCCAAGACCGAATCCCGCATGGGGAGCCGTTCCAAACCGCCGTGTATCGAGATACCACCAAACATCCTTTTCCGGAATGTTCATCTCATGGATTCTCCTCAACAAGGCCTCCAGGTTTTCCTCACGCTGACTACCTCCAATGATCTCCCCGATGCGCGGAAACAAAACATCCATCCCGCGGACTGTTCTTCCATCATCGTTTTGTTTCATATAAAATGCCTTGATCTCCCTGGGGTAATCAGTAATCATCAAAGGTTTGCCAAAATGCTTTTCAACCAGATATCTTTCATGCTCGGCCTGAAGGTCGCTGCCCCAGCTCACCGGAAATTCCCATGACTGTCCCGAAGCGGTAAGAATGTCGATGGCCTGGGTATAGGTCAGCCTCCCGAATGTATTCTCCTTCACATGCCTGAGCCGGCTGATCAGTTCAGGATCGTACATCTTGTTAAGAAACTCCAGATCGTCAATGCAGTGTTCCAGGGCGTATCCCATCAGGTATTTCAGGAAGTCCTCGGCAAGATCCATGTTGTCGTGAATTTTCAGCCCGGAAGGTCGGGCCAAAAGTATAAACCAGCGAAAGAGCCATGGCTCCCAGTTCAGCCTCGAGCTGGCCTGATACAGTCAGATTGGTTTCGCGGCCGAAGAAATCCTGGCCGAAATCCACTCGTCCATCAGCTGTTTTCGGTGGATTAAGTGCATCAAGGGTGGTGACACGGAACATGGCTCCGGCCCCCTCTGCATCGCTGCCGGTAATTATGGGAGCGTGAAGATAATAGAATCCGTTTTCGTTAAAATATTTATGAATGGCAAATGCCATCGCGTGACGGATACGCAGCACCGCCCCGAAGGTATTGGTACGTGGCCTCAGATGGGCAATCTCACGCAGGAATTCAAGCGTGTGACCTTTTTTCTGCAATGGGTAACTTTCGGGATCTGCCTGACCGTAAACGATGATTTCCCTGGCCTGAAGCTCCACCGGCTGACCTGAAGCAGGCGACTGTACCAGCACCCCTCTGATGGCCACTGATGCCCCGGTAGAGATCTTTCGCATCAGTTCATCGGGGAAAGCATTCGCCTCTGCCACTACCTGAATGGAGTGAATGACCGACCCGTCATTGACAGCGATAAAATGTACGTTTTTGTTGCCCCGACGGGTACGGACCCATCCTTTTATGAGTACCTCCTTTCCGTAATCGGCCGACTTCAGCAGTGATGCGATTTTGCACCGTCTCAGATGTTCCATGAGATTTTTGAAATTGAACTGCAAAGGTACTATAATCTCTTTTTTCCGTAACTTTATACCCGCCGTGACGTCTGATCCCGAAATAAAAACACTAAGCACATGAGCAACACATACCAGGCCGGCACCACGCAAGCCAGCCGTTTCAAGCGTTTTACGGAAAAAAAAAGACAGGGAGAAAAAACCTACATGCGGTACCGCTCCGAAGCGATCTGGTCGGTGGTATGGAATCTCGTCTGGCTATGGATCATCAATAATGTCCAGGACTGGAATCTCTCATTCCTGACCGGAAACTTCAGTGTCCTCCTTCCGGTATGGAATATCAATATCATTATTCAGCTTGTTACCAATGCCGGTATCATATTTATCGATAAACGGTGGCTCCGGTATCTTATGAAAGCAATCATGGAAGCTGCCTCCTTTGTGACCCTGATCGCCACTTTTTACCTCTATCCCTTTGTTTTTGCCAATCTGACGGGATGGGGCCTGACTGACTTCATCGTACAAATCGGACTGGTGATCGGGATGGTTGTTACTGCTATTTCTGTTATTGTCTACCTTTGGAAAATGCTATTCTGGAATTAGGATGTCCCTCCCCATGGAGATATCACCTTTGCAATCGTGGATACCCTATGACATTCACCCGTTGGTGATTTCCGGGCCTTGCAGCGCTGAATCCGAAAAACAGATCATTGAAACAGCAATGGCACTGACTCAGATCCCGGAGGTCAGGGTATTGCGTGCCGGAATATGGAAACCCAGAACAAGGCCCGGCGCCTTTGAGGGAGCTGGGGAGGAAGCGCTGCGGTGGCTGCATAAGGCAAAAAAAATGACCGGATTGAAAACGGCCGTAGAAATTGCCAATCCTGAACACATCCGCCTTGCTTTATTCCATGAAGTGGATATCCTTTGGATCGGAGCCCGGACAGTTGTTAATCCCTTTTCGATCCAGGAGATTGCAGAAGCCTTGCAGGGAACTGAGATGCCCGTGATGATTAAAAATCCGCTCAATCCTGATCTCAAGACCTGGCTGGGAGCCATAGAGCGAATCCACAAGGCGGGCATCCGGAAAATAGCCGCCATCCATCGCGGATTCTCCTTCTTCAACCGTTCACCCTTCAGAAATTCCCCCATGTGGGAGATCCCCATCGAACTTAAACGCCTTGTCCCGCAACTCCCGGTACTGAACGATCCAAGCCACATCTGCGGCCAGACATCATCTCTCCTTCAGATCTCCCAGAAAGCTCTCGACCTTGAAATGAACGGCTTGATGATCGAATCGCACATCCGTCCGGAGGAAGCCCTGACCGACCGCCGACAGCAGCTCACCCCGTCGGCACTCTCCGACCTGATCGGCCGGCTCGTCATACGAAATGAAGCCGGCACCATCGATTTTATTAATAAACTGGAGGAACTCCGCTCTGAAATCGATAAACTGGATGAAGAGATGATGGACATTCTCGCCAGAAGAATGGCGGTGGTGGAGGAGATCGGCAGGTATAAAAAAGAGAACAGAATCACCATCCTGCAACTGAAACGATGGAACCAGGTGATCCGCGACAGGCTTGATACCGGATCCAAACTGGGAATGAACAGGGAGTTCATCATGAAACTGCTGGAGATCATCCATGATGAATCAATCCAGCGTCAGATCAATGTCATGAACCTTGAAAAATGATCACATCCACCGTCGCATCCTGAAATAAACTACCATCAGCAAAGCTATTCCGGCCATAATGGCTGAAATAATATAAAAGGAATAGGGATGCTCCTGTACCGGCAATTTAAGATTCATTCCGTAAAGACTTGCTAAAAATGTCAACGGCAGAAGGATAGAGGAGATCAGTGTGAGAATCCTGATAACCTCATTTGTTTTATTGACCAATAAAGAATCAAAAGTTGTGGAATACCCTTTAATGAGCTCACCGTCATCCTCAACTATGTCCCATATCTTCTGGTAATAATCCAGGATGTTGCCCCAGTAATCCTCCATGTTCTCGGCAAAACCTTTGATGGCTCCGCTCTGCAGCTTATTGAACAACATCATTTGGGGACGGAACATTGTGTTGAGGAGGATCACATTCTTTCGGGTCACAGAGATCTTCTCAATAATCTTTTCCGTATGCTTGGTAAACAAGGCCTTTCCGCAAGCATCCACATCCTTGTCGACCTTTTCCACCACGCGGTGCGATTCACCCATGACATAATCCAGTATCCTGTAAAGCAACGCATCGCTGCTTCCTACCTCCATGCTCTGTCCCGTAACAGATTTATTCTTTTCCAGGTTGAAGAGCTCCTTGAAAAGCCAGTGCGATTTTCCTATGGTGATCAGATAATCCTTTCCCCAGAAAATTTTAATCTCCCGGATATCCACAAACATCTGGGATGAATCGAAAGTAGGAAAATGAAGAATGAGAAATAAATAATCGCTATAAATGTCAATCTTCGGGCGGAGCGTGACCACCGCGCGGCAGTCTTCCAAGTCCAGCGGGTGAAAATGATAATGATCCTTGAGCGCCTGGAGATCTTCTTCATTGGGGCGGATGATGTGCGACCAGCGTATGGTCCCGAATTTAAGGGTTTCAATCATTCGCTAAATCTTTATGGTTCAACGATTAACGATGGATTACTTCCCTGAGAAAATAGTAATGCACCTGAGCAGGTGCAAAG
>CAYWHQ010000238.1:0-5406 GCA_964457665.1 uncultured Prolixibacteraceae bacterium
GGATGGCCAGCATGGCGATGGTACCCCAGGCGGCGCCGAGCAGGATCATCGCTCTGGAAAACCGCAGGTTCTCGCTCAGCAGGCTGTAGATAACGAGGATGATGATGGTTCCTATCGTCATCCCCTGAAAGATCTTCATCAGACGCAGGGGGCGGTCATATCCTCCGGAAAGGAAGACACAGAGGATCCAGATAAGGAGATAAACCGGTACGACCACCTGGATGAATTCAGGTGGGTAATGGCCTCCTTCCCGAAAAATGAAATCCGCTTCCCAGTAGCCTTTGATGATATATATACCGGCGAAGGTCATGATGAAGTCGAGCACCGGAAGGGATATCCTGCTGATGAACCGGGTCATGACGGAGAGGAATGCCCTGAAATAGATCGCCATGTGGATCATCGCGGAGAAGGCCCGTGCATTTTTCCGGGAGTAGTGTTTACGGGCAAAGATGATCATGGCGTTGTAGAACATGAACACATAGTTGATGCTGCTCTTCTTCGTGCTCTCTCCCTTGTAGTGGATGATTCTGGCCTCCGGAAAATAATAATTCCGGTACCCTGCTTGTACGATCCTGTAACTGAGGTCGATATCTTCACCATACATGAAGAAATCCTCATCCAGCAGTCCGATCCTGTCGATCACGCTTTTGCGGAGCATCATGAAGGCTCCGGCGAGGATATCTACCTGGTGTGTTTTTTCTTTGTCGAGGTAACCAAGGTGATACCGGTTAAAGAGTTTTGATCCGGGAAAGAGGGAAGCCAGCCCGAATATCTTGAAGAAAGCTACCATAGGGGTTGGGAGCGACCGCTTGCTTTCGGGAAGGAATTTCCCTTTACCGTCGATCATTCTGACGCCGAGGCCTCCGGCGTCGGGATGTTCATCCATGAACGCCACCGACTTGCGGAGGGTGTCGTCCTCGAGCAATGTGTCGGGATTCAGCAGGAGGATATAGGTTCCTTTTGCTTTCCGGATGGCCTGGTTATTCGCCTTTGAGAAACCCCGGTTATCCCGGTTGTCGATCAGGATCACATCAGGGAATTTATCCCTGACCATCTTTACCGAGCCATCCACCGAGTTGTTGTCGACCACAAAGATCTCGGCATCAAGTCCTTTACAGGCATTTACGAGCGAATGGAGGCATTGCTCAAGGAAATACCTGACATTGTAATTTACGATGATGACCGATAGCTTCATGGGTCTGCGACGGGTTTGTAAAATTAGGTGATCCGCATCAATCTGCCAATTTAAAGTTCCCCTGATTCGATCTTTTGCACGATGTGCTCGATCACCTGGTCCTCTCCCTGAGGATCGTATCTCGTGCGGAGATTGTAACCGAAGAGCGAGGCCATGGTTTGTGCCAGAAAAGCCACAAAGCCTCCCCTGAGTTCCCTGACCAGATCGTAGGAGGAGTGGCCGGTCTCGCGGTAGATCAGTTTGATCAGGATCTTGCCCTGCGAGATGGTCAGATCCCGGATCTCATTACCGAACTGTGATTCCAGCTCTTCCTGTGCTTTTTTCATGAATGCCTTCCTGGCCTTTTCACCGGGGATGGTATCCAGGATGGATTCGTATTCCTTCAATTTCACCCCGGCCATCCGGGCGTAGGGGTAGACTTTTTTTACATTGTACACGAGGCGGTCGAACCGTACGGCCTGTCGGGCGACCTGTGGGGTACCCTGGGGAAATACCACGCTGGGGGAGATATCCAGCAGGGGAAGGGTGTCGCCGTTGAGCACACCGGTGGTTACGACCAAAGGTTTCAGCGTATCCTGAGCGCCTGTTGTTGCGGCACAAAGGAGAAAGAAAAGGGTCAGTGTAAATATTCTGGTCATGGCCGGCGTCATGGCTCTATGCATTCAAACGTAACCCGCGCCGGGATATTATCAGGCTACCCTGAGGCGGGTGAGGGAAGATTTCCTGAAGCGTTCTTCTGCAAAGGTAAGGGTTACCTTGAAGTTCTTGACAGCGCCTTTGGCGGGGAGTTCAAACATGGCATCGTTCATGATGTTCTCGATGATCGAGCGCAAACCTCTTGCCCCGAGTTTGTATTCGACTGATTTGTCGACGATGAAATCCAGGGCTTCCTCTTCGAAGGTGAGTTTGATGTTGTCCATTTCGAAGAGCCGGATATACTGGCGCACGAGGGAATTTTTCGGTTCGGTGAGTATCCTGCGCAACACGTTCCGGTCGAGCGGATGCATGAAAGTGACGATGGGGAGCCGGCCCACCAGTTCAGGGATCAGGCCATAGGCTTTCAGGTCGACGGGTGATATGTACTGCAGGAGGTTATTGCGGTCGACCGCATCGCGTTCCTGATCCACCGTATACCCGATCCGGTTGGTTTGCAGCCTGCCGGCGATCTTCTTGTCGATGCCGTCGAAAGCGCCTCCCGTGATGAAGAGGATGTTCTGCGTGTTTACCTGGATCATCTTCTGTTCCGGGTGCTTGCGTCCGCCCTGCGGGGGTACGTTCACGATGGCGCCTTCCAGCATTTTGAGCAGGGCCTGCTGGACTCCTTCGCCCGACACATCGCGGGTGATGGAAGGATTGTCGCTTTTTCTCGAGATCTTGTCGATTTCGTCGATGAAGACAATCCCCCGCTCTGCGGCAGCCAGGTTGTAGTCGGCCACCTGCAGCAGACGGGCCAGGATGCTCTCCACGTCTTCGCCCACATAACCGGCTTCGGTAAGGGCCGTGGCATCGGCAATACAGAATGGAACGTTCAGCAGGCGGGCTATGGTCCTGGCAAGCAATGTCTTGCCTGTGCCGGTTTCGCCTACCAGGATGATGTTCGACTTCTCGAGTTCCACATCGCCCGGCTTGGCTTCGCGGCTGTGGAGGATTCGCTTGTAGTGGTTGTAGACGGCGACCGAGATCACTTTCTTGGCCTCATCCTGGCCGATGATGTACTGGTCGAGCTCCTTCTTGATCTCGTGAGGCTTGAGCAGCTTCAGCTCCCTGGAGGTCTGGCCGGCATGGTTCGCGAGCTCTTCATCGAGAATGGACTGGGCTTGCTGGATGCAGGTATCACAGATGTGGCCGTTGAGCCCTGCGATAAGGATGCGTGTGTCGCGTTTTTCCTTGCCGCAAAAAGAACATCGTTCTTCAGTTCTTGCCATAATATCTATTCTTTTTTCGAGCGCAGCAGGATCTCGTCGATCATGCCATAACTTTTGGCCTCCTCAGAGGTCATCCAGTAATCGCGGTCGGCATCCTTGAGTATCTTTTTGTATGGCTGCCCCGAGTGTTTGGAGATGATCTCATATAACTCCCTTTTGAGCTTCTGGATCTCCCGGGTCGTGATCTCGATATCCGAAGCCTGTCCCTCGGCGCTGCCCATAGGCTGGTGGATCAGGATGCGGCTGTGCAACAGAGCGGTGCGTTTTCCCGGGGCGCCCGCGCAAAGCAGGATCGCTCCCATCGAGGCAGCCATGCCCGTACAGATGGTGGCAATATCCGGACGGATGTACTGCATCGTGTCATAGATCCCAAGCCCCGCATAGACCGAGCCGCCCGGGGTGTTCAGGTAAATCTGGATATCCTTGTGGGCGTCGGCCGATTCAAGGAACAGCAACTGCGCCTGGATGATATTGGCTACGTAGTCATCGATCGGAACTCCCAGGAAAATGATCCGGTCCATCATCAGCCTCGAAAACACGTCCATGGTGGCAATGTTGAGCTGCCGTTCCTCGATGATGGTGGGGGAGATATAACTGGCGGAGGTCTTTTTATAACGGTCCAGCGTCAGTGGATTGATCCGCTGATGACGTGTGGCATACCGGGTGAATTCATCCATGGTTCTTCAATGTTTTAATTGTCCATTTTCAATTAATGTTTGTGGTCATGATCGGGGTCGTGGTCGTGGTCACCGTCATGGTCATGGTCATGGTCGTGCGTGTGGTCATGCTCGTGATGGTGGGCAGACTGACCCGAAACGATCCCGATAAACTCGTCATACGAAACCTCCCGCTCATTGATGGAGCGATGCTCCCTGAAGAGCGTAAGAAGCCTCTCATTGTAGAGCTGGTCGTTGATTCTTTGCACCTGCTCCTTGTTCTCCATGATCGAATCCACGATGGATTCGAATCTCTGTTCGGTTTCCGGGTCAATGACCGATTGGAACATCCGGCGGATCATCACCTCCCGGATATATTTCCGGATATCCTCGTCGGCCACCTGAATGTTGTGGTCCCTGATAAGCTTGTTCTCGATAAGCTGCCATTTCATCGATTCAAGAAATACGGGGTATTCCTTTTCGATCTGATCGGGAGTGTACTTGCCTTCATTATGTTCGAGCAGCCATCTTTTCATGAACTCGTCGGGAAGGTTGATCATGGTCTTCTCCACCAGCATGGCAGTGATCCTGTTGAACAGCAGTTTCTCGGTTTCACCGGCAAAGGAGGCGGCAAGGTCTTTTCTGACCCGCGCCCTGAAGGCATCTTCGGTTTGGATATCCTCGCCGGGAAACGCCTTCGTGAAAAGCTCCCCATCCAGGCCGGCCGGTTGTTTTCTGACAACATCCTTAACAGTAAACCGGAACGTCAGCCCGTCCTTCGAAACCTCCTCCGGCTTCAGTCCGAGCTGCTGCGCCGCATCTTCCAGGGTAGAGAAACTCTGGGCGGGTTTCAAAATAACCGTGTCATCTTTTGAAATACCGGTCAGCGACTGCCTTGTAGCCTCCACGGTGAGCCGGTCGAGGTGGAGAAAGAGATTTTTTACGATCCCGGCTGTTTCCTCTCCCGCTTCATAGATCTCCACCGCTTCACCGCTAACCAGGTCGCCGTCGGCGGAGGTTTCGGGATGGATGTAGTCGCCATGCCGCTCCCGGATCTCCAGGATATATTTGTCAAGCATCGGATCATCGATCCTGATTACCAGGTTTTCGACACCCGACAATGCATCCATGTCAACGGTGAAATCAGGGGCCAGGCCCAGATCGAAATAGAAAGTGAAGGCGGTGTCGGTCTCGAAATTCACCGCATTGTTCTTTTCAGCATTGGGCAGCGGATTGCCAAGAATGTTGAGCTTCTCGTCCCGGATATAGTTTGTGATACCCTCACCGATCAGTTTGTTTACCTCTTCGGCCAGCACTGCCCTGCCGTACATCTTGCGGATGAGCCCCACCGGTACATGACCCGGCCGGAATCCCGGAATGGAGGCTTTTTTCTTGTAGTCGACCAGTATCTTGTCCACCTTCTCCTGGTAGTCTTCGGGCTGGATCTCCATCTTCACGACCGCTGTGAGGTCGCCGGTCTGTTCTCTTGTAATATTCATCTATGCATTTTTGTTTCTGACAATCCCGGCGATACAGGCATCCGGTTTTCTGGTCCATTGTGATGTTAACATTCCCGTGCGGATGAAGGGACTCGAACCCCCACGCCCTGAGGCACAAGATCCTAAGTCTT
>CAYWHQ010000239.1:0-5386 GCA_964457665.1 uncultured Prolixibacteraceae bacterium
ACCCTTAATTCAACAGCCGGTGCCGAATATTTCGGCTTCTATCTGCAGTACAACATTACATGGAACAGCCGGCGGTATACCGACAACGCCAACGACCACTTCATGCCTGGTTATAACTTGTCGAATGTTTTTTTTGGGAAAAGGTTTCATTTGAAAAATTTTATCATATCTTTACAACTCCAAATAAACAACCTGTTTGACCTGGATTACCAATCAGTCACCAATTACGCGATGCCGGGGAGAAATTATGCGGGAATCATCACTTTCAACTTCCACAAAAACAGGTAGTTTTTTGATTTTGTGTTTAAAGACATTCATGTGAACCGACATACCTTAATTTCGTTAATCAAACCTCTCTTCAGTCTGCTGGCATTGTTTGCTTTGGTCCTTTACCTTAGCAGTTGTCAGAAGGACCCGGTCAGGGAGAAACCGAAGGATCCGCCCACCCCCCCCGATACCAATATCAGTTATGAGTCAGGCATTTTTGTTATGAATGAGGGCAATTTCAACTGGGGGAATGCTTCCGTCACATTTATCAGTAACGATTACAGCATCACAGAACAGGATATTTTCGGCAGGATCAACGGCCGAAGCATCGGGGATGTTGTGCAGTCGATGAAAATCGTGGGAGATTTTGGTTTTATCGTGGTGAATAACACCAATAATATTGAGGTGGTCAATCTGCGGGATTTTACCTCATATAAAACGATCAAAGGATTCGACTACCCGCGCTATTTGGAAGTTGTCGACGACAACCGTGCCTATGTAACCAACCTGCGGAAGGATATTTCGGTCGTTGATCTGAATTCCATGACGGTTGTCAAGTCCATACGGACCCCATACTGGACTGAAAGACTTATCCGCTATGGAAATCAGATGTTTGTTACATGTTACGGCGGATTCACAGATCCCAGCATTGCCAGGAAATCCCAGATCTATGTAATTGATACCAAAGAGGATAAAATAGTAGATAGCATTATTACCGGCAAAGAACCAACAGGAATCGTACTGGATTTCAAGGAAAAAATGTGGATCCTCTGCAGTGGCGGTTTTGACAATTTTGAAGCGCCCACGTTGCTCAGGGTTGATCCTGTTGCACGAATCATTGAGAAAACATTTACCTTTCCATCGACAGGGATACTGCCTTCCCGGCTCTGCATCAACCCTTCCGGAGATACCCTTTATTTTCTCAACAATGGTGTCTTTCAGATGCCTGTCAATAGTTCAGCCCTGCCTGAAACTTCATTCATTCCCCCTGAAGGAAGATTGCTTTATGGTCTTGAGATTCACCCGGGAACCGGAGAAATTTATGTTACCGATGCTGTGGATTATGTTCAGGATGGGGTAGTGTTCAGGTACAGCCAGAGGACCGGCCAACTTTTGGGCAGATATGACGCAGGCAGGATTCCGGCCTACATCTGTTTTACTCCACAGCAGTAAGTAGTTTAAACAACACATTACATTATGAAAGAGACGGTAGTAACCACATGGATGGGCGATATGGCTTTTGAAAGCAGCATCGACGGTTTCGGGATTAAGCTGGATGCAGACAGGAAGGCAGGGGGCAATGGCCTGGGTCCGCGGCCAAAACCACTTGTTTTAAGCGCCCTTGCCGGATGCACAGGGATGGATGTGATATCCATCCTCCAGAAAAAGAAAATAATCCCTTCATCTTTCCGTATCCTGATCGATGGTGATCTGACAGAAGAACATCCTAAGATCTACAAGGATATTAAAATAGTATTTGAGATTACCGGACCAGGTTACAGGGATAACGAGGATATTTACCAGGCAGCTAAAAGGGCGGTAGAATTATCTTCGGAAAAGTACTGCGGTGTATCGGCTATGCTCAGGGGTATTTGCATGATCACGCATGAAATTCTTCTGCTGAACGAATGACAGGCCGGATCACTTCCAGAAACTCACTGAGAATCATCGCAGTGGCACCCCATATGCGAACACCGCTTACATGGTAACAGGGAGCCTGGAAGGTAATCCCGATGCCTGTTTTAAAACGGTATTTCTCAATATTCCGCTCATCCAGAAGGTCGTGCACTGATACTTCAACAATACGCTCTACCTCAGAAGGATCAGGGACAAAACGTGGCCTTTCCCCTGTAGATGCAACCACTGGTGTAACAACAAAATTGCTGGGTGGAATATACAGGTCGGTTAACTGTCCCCCAACGTATATCTCACCTTTATTGATCCCGATCTCTTCCGACGCTTCGCGAAGTGCTGTGTCCACCGGTGAACGGTCGGATTTCTCTCTCTTTCCGCCCGGAAAACTTATCTGACCCCCATGTACGCCACCGTATTCAGGACGTAGTATGAAGACAATCCCAATGGACCCAAGATAGGGATAAACAAGTAACAGCACACTGCTTTTATTGGCATGCGAAGGAATTCCGAGGTTCAGTAATTCCTGGATTCTGCGCATCGACGACATCTTCAGTTGCGCTTCCCTGCCCGGGAGCGGTTGACGGAGCTGCTGAAATAATGATGCTGTTAAATTCTGAAAATCCATAAATGCAGTAATTGCAAATGTAATGATCAATGCCAATATTTTGTATCATTGTCAAAAAATTATAACATGGTGCGCGAGAAGATCAAACCGTTGAGGGATCCCGAAGCAACAACCGGCAATATAAAATTTCTGGTCCTTTACAATGACGATGTAAACACGTTCGACTTCGTAATCGATTCGCTTATTGAAGTGTGCCACCATGAACCGGAACAGGCAGAACAGTGTGCCCTTATTGCCCACCTTAAGGGAAAATGCAGCATTAAAGAGGGTGAGAGCCTGATTCTGAAGCCTTTGGAACAAGAAATGATCCGCCGGGGACTGACGGTCTCCATTTCTGATTAACAAATTATTCACAAGTTATGAACAATCTGATCATATAGCTTCATAACATATTGTAATACAATGTTTTAAAGTAGCATCTTTATCAACAATTTGTGAATAACTCTGGTTCATTGTTTGTTACTACAAATTCCATTTTTTTCTTGCTTTCGGCTAATGTCTGGTTGTATCTTTGTTTTGCAGGCAAGCGATAAAAGGTCTGCCCACGTCAATGCCAGAGGAATTGCTACCGTAAGGTAGCCGGACCGTCAGCAGAAACAGCAGGAAAACGGAACCGCAAGAACCGGAAACCAGTTGATGACGCGGAGCAGGGAACCTGCCAAAGCCAATCCCCCCGGGGATTACTGAGGAGAGGTTCCGGGCCGGAAAGTCCGGGGACACCCGGATCGGATGGCAAACCAAAATAACCGTAGCCTGTACGCCCCAGGCAACCACGGTTGCAGGGATCGCGGAATGGGAATCCGTTCGACAGAGCGGGTTCCCATTGGTTTTTGGTCAGAACCGATCAGAGTAAATAGGGGATAAGCGCCTTCCTTTTTTCGGGATAATCATGAAAAGTATCCTGATACCAACGATGGTGATGCAAGGCACGGGGAAGCAGGTTTGCCACCGTCCAGACACAAAATGCCAGTCCCGGAGCGCTCCAGGTCATAACCGCATACCCGGTCCATTCAACAATCTCCCCGAAATGATTCGGACAGGATATCCACCGGAATAGGCCCGCTTTCGGAATCACATATCCTGTTTCTCCAGGTTTCCTTAAGTGAATTAAAATGTTATCGGAACCTATATTGATAACCATCCCGGTAAAAAACATTGTTATACCCAGAATAAACCTTGGGTCTGCAAACCATGACAGGACATAATTATCCGCAACCCAACCCAGGTAATAACCATTGATAAAACCATTCATGAAATTAAAGCCCATGGCCATAAACACAATGGCAAGTGGCATCATTTTGCCCCTGGTTCGTAATCGAAAAGGGAATACAAGGGATCTGTTGGTGTAATGAATTGTATATAAAAGAAAGAACACGAAGGTGACTGCGTTGAAGGGGAGTTTCCCGAATAAATAAAAACATACGAAAACCACCAGGGCTGGCAGCTCCATGATGGTCCATCCCCAATGATTTGAAATCATGACTCCCCACTTTCTGCTGGAATGTCGCCCATAAGGTGCCACAACCCTGAGGATAACCGGAAACGAGAGCAATGCAATGGCGATCCAGATATATACCAACAGATAGAATATATTGTTATCCATAGGGATTAGATTACTTGATGTATTTTTGCGACCTGAACCAATCAATCAGGTCATAAATTGTCTCTTTGAGTGGCCTGGGATGGTGGCCCAACTCAGCAGCAGCTTTATGGAAAATGATGTTTTTATTGCCCTTGGAGACGATCTCAAGCGATTCGCTCGTATAAAGCGGTTCATTTCCGGAAAACCTGCTGTATAGGGAAATAAACGGTAAACCCAGGCCGGCAATCCACATCGGTAAAACCATTTTTACCGTCTTCCGACTTGTAACCAGGCCGATCAGTGCTGAAAGCTCCCTTAGGCTATGATAATGTCCGGCAATCAGGTATTTTTCACCTGCTCTTCCTGTAGTAAGTGCTTGAATGGCAGAATCCACAACATCCCTTACATCTACCCAGTTGTATCCACCAGGTACCAATGCAGGAATATTATTATTATAGAGTTGAATCACAGCATTTCCGGTAAGCGATGGTTGCGGATCTGCAGGGCCAATTATCGCGGTAGGACAAAGGATCACTGCGTGCAACCCTTTTCCGGCATATTCGTTCACAGCTTTTTCACCTGCCGCCTTGGAAATATCATAAGAGAATCCTGTTTCAACAACCGGTCTTGATTCGTCAAGTATTTCATCCAGTGGCTCCTGACGGAAGGCATGAATGGAACTGAAGTGGATGAATCGCGACACGCCGGCCCGGGCGGAAACCTCCAGCATTTTTCTGGTACCGGTTTCATTGATGGCTCTGACCATCCCATCTCTGTCACCCCGGATAGATATTCTGGCAGCAAGATGAAATACTGCATCGACTCCCGACACCAACCTCACCAGTGACTCCTGATCCAGAAGGTCGCCGGGAACCTTGATGATGTCGAGATGTTGCAAACTATGAAAATGTCGGTGGGTCAGTGCCCGGACCTCATGCCCTGATTCGAGCAGTTTTCTGCACAGATTTACGCCAACATGACCGCTGGCACCGGTAACAGCAATCTTCATCAAATGAGTTGGCGCAAATGTAAGAATATTCTAAAAACATAACCGTGTTTCGGGTTTTATCATTATTTTTATTCCATCTAAAGAAACCATTTATGAAAACAGTTATTAAAATACTGCTATGGATATTGGGTATCATCATTTTAATTCTAATGATAGGTTTTGTTTTACCCGCCGGGTATAAGGTAGAAAGAAGCATCACAATAGGATCAAAACCACACGTTGTATTTGGTCTCACAGGTTACCTCAGCCGGTGGGACCTATGGACCCC
>CAYWHQ010000240.1:0-5354 GCA_964457665.1 uncultured Prolixibacteraceae bacterium
GTTAATTGTGATCATAGCCATGATAGGACTTCCGCTGCTGACTATTGCTGATGAGCCGGGGCCTCCGCCCCCTCCGGGGCAGCCTGGCGCGCCTGGAAACAGCGGCCAGACTCCGGTCGGCGCACCTATCGATGGCGGTCTTGGAGTCCTGCTTGCACTGGGACTCGGGTATGGCGGTTATAAAATGTACCGTCTGAACAAAGACAAAAATCAGGAAGAACCCGCATCGTAAATTTGAACCTGCGTACCGGTGACCCATACATAATTTATCGGGTCACCGGTACGTTTATACATGGAATAAGTAAACGAATGGCTTGCCATGGTGACTGATTCAGCATGGCAAGCCATTTGATTAGAAACAGGATACAATAAAAAAAACCATGAAAAAACTGCTTATCACAGCAATCTTTTTAACGACGGTGATCCTGACCCATGCCCAGCAGCAGGTCAGCGCCGATCAGGTCCCCATGAAGGTAAAGAAGTGGTGCATCATCACCTTTCCCCAAACCCAGAATGCATCGCTGCACCCGGTGAACTGGAGCCTGACAAAAGAGGGAAAATACAAGGGAGTTCTCACCGTGTATGAAGCCCCTGCCTGGATCCTGGTCGATTCGACAGGCAGCTCCTTTAAGGCCGAGTACAGGGTTCAGCCCGATGTGCTTCCGGCACGTGTGAAGGAGTATTTCCAGCGGCACTACCCGGGCCACGAATTCCTGGAGATCTACCGAACCACCAATGAAAAGAAGAACGACTCATACAAGGTAAAGGCAAAGGTGACCTCCACCTACCTGTTCGACGAGGACGGGCTCTTTATTTCAGAGCAGCTCTGATCCGGCCCACCCTCATTCAGCTCTTCTGAATATCCGGAGGGTATTGTCCGACACAGGTTTGTAACTTATACACTCCCTGCCCCACGCGAAATTCGTTTCGGTGGGGCTTATTATATCCGCGATACCGATAAACTCATACCGGTTAACGGAAAGGTACCGGTTGAACCAGCTGAAAAGAGTATCGGTCAATCCCGGCATGGATAACCATGAATAGGGGGAGGAGGCGAAGACGATTATCCGGGGTGGAATGCTGTCCACCTCTTTCATCATCTCCTGCTGCATCCTGATGGCGTATGGCTGGTCGAAAACAAGGTCGTACATGTAGATATACCCGGTAGAAGGCTGCCGCCGGGAGTAAAAATAGATCTGGGGTTCGGAACCGAACACGAAGATCCTGTCGCCGGGGTCAGTCTGTTCCCGGATCACGCGGCTTATCGGAACAGATGCGGCGAAGGGGTTCCCTGAATAATAGAATTCACATAAACGGTTTGCCGTTTCGGTGAAGAATACCTCCCTGTTCCGGTGCAGTACAGGGATCATCAGCAGGATGACCAGCAGGGTGGTGATCAGTTCGGAGGCAGCGGTGCGTTTCCGGATCAGATGGTTCAGATATCCGGCCAGAATGGCTGTGAGCAATGCGAGGACAGGGATGACGGGGATGAAATAGTGTGCCCTGAAGTAGAATCCCGGAAGGGTATTGGCGACAGAAAAGATAAGAAAGAGCAGCACGATGAGGCGTACAGGCTTTTTCGCCGGAAAGAGGAACAGGGCCACGAGCCCGGCAGCTCCGCTGATCCAGAGCAGGTTTACATACCGGAACACCATGTTGAAGTTATACAGGAATGTTTCCGGGGCATCGCTGAGGCTTACCCTGGATCCGTATGCTGAAGGGTATTCGAGGGTCCAGAAGGCAAACTGATCCCAAACACCCGATGCATACATAACAAGGCCCGTCAGGAGAACCGGCAGGATGGCCCCTGCACTGTAAATTCCCAGGATCCCGGCAATGCGGCGGGCTGTGCGCGACGGACTGTAGTACCACTGGATACCCGCGGCGATGAAACCAAAAACGGGGAAAAACACTCCCGACTGCTTCATCAGGAAAGAGAGTCCGAAACTGAGGCCGCTCAGCAGATACCAGTGATACTTACCGGTATCTCCGGCCCTGATCAGGAGCCAGAAACCAAGTACGGCCCAGAAGGTGACGAAATGGGTGGCATGAGCCTGGGGAGCCATGAACGACCAGCTCAGCGAAAGGATCGCAGCCGTGAGGGCGGTAACGGATGCCACGAAGGGATTATAACACCTGCGGACCGAGAAAAAAAGCAGCATGATGGTTCCCATGTTGAAAAGCAGCAGTCCCGCCCGCACCGCTTCGACGCTTTGCCCGAAAAACATCATGATCAGCGCGTAGGAGTAATAGGTGCCGGGAAGTTTCAGGTTATAGGCTGCCTCATAGGGAGGGATACCGCTGAGGATCATCTGGCCGAAAAGGGCATACTCCCCTTCATCCCGTTCGAACGGAAAGGAGATCAGCCGGACCCTCACGAAAATGATGAGGATCAGGGCAAGGGCGAGGAGGATCCATGGAATGATGACGGGACGGGCTGGCTTAACTGCCGGCTTTTTCGCGGCCGGATGTTTTCCTTTTTGCTTTTTCATGAAGTAGGATGGTTTTCAGGTCTGAAAATAATGATACCTTTATCACAAAATATGGTTAAAGGTATAGCATTTCATGATCATGAAAAAATATATCCCTCTGATTACTGGCATTCTTTTTGTTCTTGCTGCTTCCCTGATTCTTTTCAATACAAGGTCCCCCCTGCTGTTTCCGACGACCGACGTAGCCATTCACAATGACGCGGACCTGGGTCCGGTCTACATGAATTATCTTTTCATCCAGGAGATCGATGCCTCGGCCGAATACCTGAACGGGGTGGAGCTGGTCCTGGGCAACCTGGAAGCTCAGAACACCAACGAGAATGTGGTGTTGCTGCTCGACCGGCAGTTCAATGTTTTGCAACGGTTCAGGCTTCCCGGCAAGGAGGTGGGGCAGGTGAAGCACTATCCTTTTTTCCTCGATAAGCCTGCCTTTGTGGGAAAAGGGAACAAGATATATATTTGTCTTTACTCCACCGACGGCGCCGGCGGAAACAACATCGCCCTTGCCCGTAAGGCCAGCGCCGACGTGGGAAAGATCTATGTGGCTCCCCTGTTGCAGAACGATGTTTTCCACACCCTGCGGGCCATGCAGGGAAATGTGTTCGGGGGCAGTTTCGCCATGAAACTGTACGAATCGGATACGGCCCTCTTTTACGGCCTCCGGCCCTGGCTTTTTTTACTGATCCTGTTCACAGGTCTTTTTATTGTTTTCTTCCGCCAGATCAGGTCGGTCCTTTTCAGGTATGTGGTCAGGCCGGAGTGGATTTTTGGGATCATCGGCCTCACAAGCGGTGTTACGATGGTATTTGTCACCCCGCCTTTGCAGGTTCCCGATGAGATCGTTCACTTTTACGGATCATTCAGGGTGTCGGAAGGTAATATGTTTGATTTCGATTATGATATCCCTGTATCCCTGAAGGAGTTCACCGAACCATTCGGGCGGATGAAATTCAAGCCGGTCGAGAAGATCACGATGGAGGAGATCAATGTACACGCATCGGTTCCGCTCGATCCGGATCATCGTGTAACCGAGTACACCGGGAATTTCACCTTTCCCTATGTTTTTCAGGCCCTGGGTATTTCACTGGGGAGAGCGATGGACTTTTCGCCGCTGAACCTCATGTATGCCGGACGTTTGTCGAACCTGATCCTTTCCCTGACGCTGCTTTTCCTTGCGATCCGGATCACCCCGGTGTTGAAATGGCTGTTCTTTCTTCTCGGACTGATGCCCATGATGGTGAACCAGATGGCCTCGCTGTCGTACGACGGGATCACCTACGGGATGACCTTCCTCTTTCTGGCCATGGTATTCCGGCTGGCATTTGAAGCGGAGCGGAGCATCAGAAATCGGGATCTGGTATGGCTTTTCGTGGTCGCGCTGGTTCTGGGCCTGTGCAAACCGCCCTATATGATGGTAGTGCTGACTTTTCTCATCATCCCGGTTAAGCGGATCGGATCGTGGTGGAAACCTGGTGCGGTCATGGCCGGGCTCCTGATCGTGACAGGCCTGGCTTCACAGCATATGAGGCTGCGGACGTTCTTTGTGGCGGAAGAGTCTGCGGTTACAGCCGAGGCGGATAAACCGGTGGCGGCAGCGGATACCATCCGGGATCTCTCGCCCAATCCTGTCAACCGGCTCAACCCGACACTGCAGCTGGACTTTATGAAGAAAAATCCCGGCCAGTACCCGGCCATTGTGGGAAACACCCTTGTGCTTGCCTGGGATATATACACTTCCTGTTTTGTAGGATTGCTGGGTTGGGTCGACACCCCTCTTCCGGAATGGCTTACTTTCGGTTATCTGTTTCTTTTGTTATTTACCGCACTGTTCATTGCTGAAAGGGCCATCAGGATCAGGCCGCTGGTGAAGGCATGGCTGATGCTGCTCTTCCTGCTCGGGTTTCTGCTGGTTATGACAGCCATGTATATCTATGCCAACGTACCGGGCAGTAAGATCATCCATGCCGTTCAGGGCCGTTATTTCATCCCGCTGGCTCCCCTCTTCTTCATTGTCTTTTACAATATTGTGATCAACCGTAAAATGAACGGATGGACCAGCCGCCTGCAGGGGCAGAAGGGTAAGGATTCCCGGAAGGGCAAAGCGCTCAGGGAACCGGCGGCAGAGGTGATCCCGGACCTTTTCAACCGGCTTTTCCAGATCCTCATCGTAGTATCCGTAGTGATTTCGCTGGCCGTGACTTTCTACACCATACTTTCAAGGTATTATATTATTACCGGTTGAAATGGATATGAAGATCCTTATCATTGTACCTGCGTTCAACGAGGAGGCGAATATCATTTCGGTCATTGATTCTCTTTCCGGCATGAATCCCGACTGGGACATCCTGGTTGTGAACGACTGTTCCACCGACCAGACACGCCGTATCGCTGAAAGGGATGGCCGGGCTTTCGTGGTGAACCTGATGAGCAACCTCGGGATCGGCGGTGCGGTGCAGACAGGCTTCAGGTTTGCTGAACGGAAGGGTTATGACATCGCCATCCAGTTCGATGGCGACGGTCAGCACAAGGCCGAAGAGGTCGGCCGTTTGCTTGAACCAATGGTAAACGGGGAGGCGGATGTGGTGATCGGGTCAAGATTTCTGGTGCCGCACGACGGATGGAAGTCGACCGCCATCCGCAGGATCGGGATCAGGCTGTTCGAATGGGTCAACACCTTTATAGCCGGGCAAAGGATCACCGACAACACCTCGGGTTTCAGGGCCTACAACAGAAGGGCGATATCCTTCCTGGCCGGAAACTATCCGGAGGATTACCCGGAGCCCGAGGCCGTTGTGATCCTGAAAAGGAACGGTTTCAGGCTGGTAGAGGTGCCTGCCGACATGCAGGAGCGGCAGGGCGGCG
>CAYWHQ010000241.1:0-5339 GCA_964457665.1 uncultured Prolixibacteraceae bacterium
TTCCGCCCCGGGAGCAGTTCATCATGGACCTCTATGCCATATTCAAGAGATTTGGGATATCGGAAGTACGCGCACTGGGGCTCGATACAAGCAATGTAATGGTAGAAACCGTACCATTATACATCGACAAGGAGATTCCGATTCTGCTCAACCGGCATGACCATAATGAATGACCGGTTTTTGCGCGCTATTTTTTACGCTTGAGCACTTTAAGCGCGGCCTCTGTAACATCTGCGGTATCCAGTCCATATTTTTTCAGTAGTTCATCGGGTTTACCGCTTTCCCCGAACCGGTCGTCCACTGCCACATACTCCATCGGAACAGGAAAATGATTGATCAAGACCTGAGCAATGGTGTCGCCCATTCCCCCGCTTTTCATATGTTCCTCTGCTGAAACTGCGCACCCTGTTTTGTTTACCGAGGCCAGGACAGCATCCTTATCGATCGGTTTGATGGTATGTATATTGATCACCTCGGCGCTGATTCCTCTCTTTTCGAGTTCCTGGCATGCCTGCAGTGCAGACCAGACAAGATGGCCGGTAGCAAAAATAGTCAGATCCCTGCCTTCATTCAGCAGCACAGCTTTCCCGATCTCAAAGGGGATATCCGGGCGTGTAAAATTTGGCACCTTCGGGCGGCCAAATCTCAGGTACACAGGGCCCTGGTGCCGGGCTACTGCCAGGGTTGCGGCATAGGTCTGATTAAAATCACAGGTATTCACCACGGTCATATACGGCAGCATCTTCATCATTCCAATATCTTCCATCATCTGATGAGTGGCGCCATCTTCTCCGAGGGTGATCCCGGCATGTGAGGCACAGATCTTCACGTTCTTCACGGAATAGGCTACCGACTGCCTGATCTGGTCGTAAACCCGGCCAGTTGCAAAATTGGCAAATGAACCCGTGAAAGGAATGAAACCACCGATCGTCATACCGGCGGCAAGGCCTATCATATTGGCCTCTGCAATACCTGTCCTGAAGAAACGATCGGGGAATTCCCTGGCAAAGGCATCCATCTTCAGTGATCCGGTGAGGTCGGCACAGAGGGCAACGATTCTTTTATCCTGCCGTCCCAGTTCGAGAAGAGCTTCTCCGAAGCCCGACCGGGTATCCTTTGAACCAGTATTGATGTACTCTTGCATGAATGAATATGATTACATGAATAACAGTAAATTAAGGACCGATCACCTGCATTTTCCCCTCTTCCGCCACAAATGGTATGGTAAGGGTTTCGGACGACTTATGCGCTTCGAGCGGTCGGTAAGTGATTCTGTACCTTCCCGGTTGCAACACCAGTTCCTCGCTGCCTGTTGTACTCCGGAGGTTGCAGATCCATAGAAGTTCTTCGCCCAGATCCATCATAAGGCTTCCGGTAAAAGGCATACCGGGTGAAAAAGAGATCCTGGCTGGCTCGGGGATATTCAGTTCGGTGATACGGCCCGGTAGTATCTGAACCCGACGGAAGTCCATCCGGGGGGTTGACAGGACGGTAATATCATATGTATTGCTCAGATATTTTCCTTCCTCCCCTGTCTGCTGGACATAGATCGCCTCGCCGGTACCTTCCAGGCGAAGGATGCACCGCAGATCTTCCCTGCTCCCTGTGAATCGCAAATATCCCTGGGGTGCATCCACGGGAATCACGGTATGTTCACCGGGTGTCAGGCAGACCGAATCCACGGTTACAGAAGGGATGGTGTGTACCGTTACATCATATACCATCAGCGGATCAAGGGAGAGGGTATCCGGGGTGCCATCGGCAGAGAGGGTATGAATCAAGGAATACCGGGTTTTGCCGGTTATCCTGTCACGCAGGGTTACGAGCACATCGGTAACGGTTTGTCCACCCATTCCGTCATTCAGTCTGATCTGTGCCGTGGATGGTTTAAGGGTAAACCGCATAATATGATCAAGGGCACGGAGGTATTCTGCTTCCACGGATGCATCATAGTATTTGCCCATGCAGTCGAACCGCCCGGCAAGGTTTTTCCCGATCCCGACGATAAATGGTCGGAGAAAGACCCCCTTCTTCTGCAGGTCAAAGGATACTTTACACGGATTTCCACCGCAGGCTTCAAGCCCGTCGGTAATAAGGATCACCACATTTCTGCATTCAGGGCAGGCGGAAAAATCCTGAACGGTTTGTTCAAGGGAAAAGGCAATGGGCGTGGTACCTCCGGGCGAGAGTGTTTTAAGTACATTCTTGATCCCGGCAGCCTGGCCGCTAGCCAGAGGTACCATGAGGTGCGAGTCATTGCAGTCGGGTCCGGGAGATCGTTTCGGACCATACACCCTCAGGCCGAGTTCCAGGTTCTTCCGCGACGAGAGTGTATCGAGTATCCCGTTAAGCAACCTTACGGCAACATTGAACTTGGTATCGCTTTGCCAGCGGTCGGCCATGCTCTGGGAAGCATCAAACACGAAAAGGATCCTGGTGAGCGGCTCATCCGGTGAGCCTGCCATCAGCACGAACGGTATGATTATGTTGATGGCCAGCGTGAATAACCTGTACCTTTTGGTCCTCATGTGCCCGGATTCAGGGGTTTCGTGGCTGCTGAAGCGGATCATCGGCGGTATCAGTAGTCTCCCAGCGTTTCTTCCAACTGAGCCAGTGCCCTGGCTGCCTGTTCATCATTCGGAGGAACTCCATGCCAGTTATGGTCATCCGTCATAAAGTCGACTCCAAATCCCATGTGTGTCCGCAGGATCACCATCACCGGCTTCCCCTGTCCGGTATGCCACTGTGCTTTTTTTATCCCATTGACGACTTCTGACATATCGTTGCCCGTAAGTTCGAAAACAGTCCATCCAAAGGCCTCGCATTTGGCTTCCAGGTCGCCCAGATCCAGCACCTCTTCAACCGGTCCGTCAATCTGTTTTCCGTTATAGTCGATGAAAGTAATGATATTATCCACCTTGTGTGCGGCGGCAAACATCATGGCCTCCCAGTTCTGGCCCTCCTGGAGTTCCCCGTCACCCACCATGCAATAGATCAGGTGCGGATCGTTGTTCAGTCGCTTGGACAATGCGGCGCCCACGGCGACAGAGAGCCCCTGACCGAGAGACCCTGATGCCATTCTGACACCCGGCAGACCGTCGAGCGGCGAAGGATGTCCCTGCAGCCTGGAGTCCAGTTTCCGGAAACTCTTCAATTCTTCTGTCGGAAAATAACCGTACCTGGCAAGCACCGCATACCATCCTGCCGACAGGTGACCGTTGGACAGAAAGAAGATATCTTCACCCTTTCCATCCATCGTGAAAGCGGAAGGGTCAGGGCGCATGATCTCATAATAGAGGGCGGTGAAGAAATCTGCCGCACCTAGTGCCCCGCCCGGGTGTCCCGACGATGCACCGTGGACCATCCTGATGATATCACGGCGAACCTGGGTTGCAATGCTGGTTAATTCTGTAATGCCTGGCATCTGAATATGGTCTGTGCTTTCTTTATGGTGCAATATTATAGAAATGGATGAAGGATGGGATTTGAATGTTAATAAAATGGTAAAAGATTCGTTAATATTGCGCTTTTTTGAGAAACCGGTCCCCGATATGATCTCTGATATCTTCCGTTCGTTGTTATTCGCTGCCATGATGACACCGCTGATCACCACAGCCGGTCATGAGGATAAAAATGTCGTTTCCGCCAGATGGGTGGATTCTGTGTACAATGCGCTCACACCTGCCCAGAGGATCGCCCAGCTGATGGTCATCCGCGCCTGGTCATGGAAAGATTCGACATATCAGGACAGTCTGGCCTCAGTAATTCAACGGTTCAACCCGGGGGGGATCTGTTTTTTCAAGGGCTCACCATTACGTCAGGCCATGCTGACAAACCGCCTGCAGAAAGCAGCCAATACTCCGCTGCTGGTCATGACTGATGCAGAGTGGGGAGTGGGAATGCGGCTCGACAGCGCCTTTGCTTTTCCCCGGAATATGACCCTGGGCGCTTCCGGCAAAGACTCGCTCCTGCTTGAGGTCTCCCGTCAAATAGCCCGCGATTGCAAAAGGATGGGCATTCATATCAATCTCGCACCGGTAGTTGATGTCAACAATAATCCGCTCAATCCTGTCATCGGGTTCCGGTCATTCGGTGAAGATCCTGCCTGGGTGGCTCGTAAAGGAGCTGTTTTTGTAAAAGGACACAGAGAGGAAGGAGTTATCCCGACCGCCAAGCATTTTCCGGGACATGGTGACACCGATACCGACTCCCATTACTCCCTGCCGCTCATACACCATAGCCGTGAGCGCATCGACTCCGTAGAGTTGTTTCCTTTCAAGGCATTGATCGACAATGATATTCCGGGCATCATGATCGCGCATCTCTATATTCCGGAACTGGACAGCACACCAGGGGTTGCCTCGACGCTGTCGGGCCGGATCATCGACAGTCTGCTGAAAGGAGTGCTGCATTTCCGCGGATTTGTGATCTCCGATGCCCTGGATATGCAGGGTGTGACGAAATATTTCAAACCCGGGGAGATTGAGGTGCGGGCCCTGATGGCCGGTAATGATATCCTGCTCCTCCCCCAGGACATGGAGATTGCCGTAAAGGCGATCCTGGCTGCAGCCGACAGCGGTTTTATTGCCGACACCCTCATTGAACAGAAAGTAAAAGGCATGCTGGCGCTGAAAGCATCAGCCGGTTTAATGCAGCCTTTACCCATTGATACTGCGGATCTTTACAGTGATCTGAATCCAGTGTCATCGTTGGTGCTCGAACGTCAGGTTTACGAAGAAGCGGTAACGCTGGTTCGAAATGATCTGGAACTGTTACCCATCGGTCATCTCGAACGCAGAAAGGTAGCACTCGTCACCATCGGGGACACCACCGGTACACCGTTCGAGACACGGCTCCGCCAGTATACGGCGCTGCACAGTTTCAACCTTCCGGCCGGTCTGACGAGAGCCATTGCCGACAGCATCATCCGGGATCTGACACCTTATGATGTCGTGATCATCGGGTTGATGACCATAAAAAGCAATCCGGAATCCGGGTTTGGCCTGTCGGGAGAGATGATAAGGTTCACCGACAGCATCGCCGCCCTCCACCGGACAATCCTTACTGTTTTCGGAACGCCTTATGCTTTAAACATGTTCCGCACCGATAGGCTTCCGGAGAGCATCATGGTGTCGTATCAGAACAATCCTGCCTCGCAGGAAAAAAGCGCTGAACTGATTTTTGGCGGATTGGGTTTCCATGGCACCCTGCCGGTCAGCACATCCGGGTTCCCATCCGGTACGGGCATTTGCACCGATCCGGTCAGACTCTCCTTTACCCTTCCTGAAGAGTGCGGATTCTCCTCCGCCGACTTCAGGGAGATCGACTCGCTGATACAG
>CAYWHQ010000242.1:0-5321 GCA_964457665.1 uncultured Prolixibacteraceae bacterium
GGGTACGGCAGCCATACCTTTACAGTAACCGTGACCACGCCCGACGGGTGTATACAATCTGTCGAATCTGTGATCTTTATCGATGCCTGTACCGGATTGGCAGCAAAAAACAATGATCTTGGCGCGGAGATCTTCCCCAACCCGAACAACGGCACCTTCACGTTAACCACAGGTGCCGATGTCACAGGAGCCAATCTGTCGATTGTGGATATGACGGGAAAAACTGTTTTCTCCAGAAACAATCTTGTAAACCCTCACCGTACATCCATTTCTCTCCCGGGTCTTCAGCCTGGATTGTATTCCCTTATTTTACAGTCAGGGGATAAAAAGTCGTTGCAGAAATTTATGGTACACTAAGAATACTTTTCTCCGGATTACATTTTAAAAAACAGGGCTGTGCCTGACGGCACAGCCCTGTTTTTATATCTTGATCCGACAACAGGCAACCAGGGAATGATTATCTTTGTCAGGTTAATACCATCAATTTATACTATCTTATGAAAAAACTGGTTTTCCCCTTGATTCTGATTCTCCTTTCCTCATTTTCCTTTTCAGGAGAGGTAAAACAAACCTATTACTTCAATAAGCATACCATCACGCTGTCGGGTCCTTATCATGTTTTACACCTTGGCAATACCAGAACCACAGGAAAAACAGGTGAACCTGCGCTCCCCTATTGTCCGGTCTCGCTCATTCTTCCCCCCGGCGAAGCGGCCGTTTCGATCAAAATTCAGGGAGATCTCCCGGTGATATTACCCGGGCAATACAACCTGGCTCCGGTACAGGAGGTACGGCCGCTTTCCGCAGGAAAAAGCGGAAAATTCGTAAAGAATGAATCGGTATATCTTTCCGATTCGCCATACCCTGCCGAATCAGTTTCCCATCTGAAAACCGCTTGGCTGAACGGCGTATCCATGGCCCTCTCAACCTTCACTCCCGTCACCTATCACCCCAAACAACAAACGCTTGCCTACTACAGCAGGGTAACTGTAACAATAACCACCGCACCCGATCCTGAATCCGCTACCGCCCTGACAAACCTCTCCGCCTCTCCTGCCGTGAGAAACCGTATTCTCCAGGCATCCCAGAATCCGGAAAAACTGGAAACCTACCCCTCCGTAACCATGAAAAAAAGCGGGTATCAGATCCTTATTGTTACCCCGGAGGCTTTTCAAAACGGATTTAGCAACCTGATCAATTTTTACAATACGAAAGGTATCAACGCACTGGTCAAAACCACACAGGAAATAGGCAACACCATTCAGGGCGCCGATCTTCAGGAAAAGATCAGGAATTACATTATCCAGGAATACCAGGGCAATGGCATTGAACATGTATTGCTTGGAGGCGATACCGAACATGTTCCATACCGTGGATTTTACTGCTATGTTGTTTCCGGATGGGGGTATGAAGATGACAATATACCTGCCGATCTCTATTACTCAGCCCTCGACGGAAACTGGAATACCAACGGCAATAACCGCTGGGGGGAGCCGGGAGAAGACGATCTTCTGCCCGACATCTCGGTGGCCAGAATGCCTTTTGGCAACCTGTCAGAGCAGGAAAACATGATTCACAAATCAATATCATACCAGCAATCTCCGGTAACCGGTGAACTGACAAGACCCCTGATGGTCGGCGAACACCTGTACAGTACCCCGATGACCTGGGGACAGGATTACCTGGAGTTGCTCATCGGAGATCACAATGATAACGGCTATTTTACCCATGGCATTCCGGAACAGGATAACCAGATAACCCGTCTCTACGACTCCATGATCACTCCCGGAAACATGTATCAATGGACCCCGGATGAACTGATCGGCGAAATCAACGAAGGGCACTCCTTCATTCATCATTGTGGCCACTCCAATGTCGATTATATGATGAGGCTCTACAGCTGGGATATCACCAACGCTACCTTTCCCGGCCTGAACGGCGTAACCCATAATTACCCGCTGCTATATTCGCATGGCTGCCTTTGCGGGGCATTTGACAACGGCGACTGCATTGCCGAAAAAATGGTTACTATCGATAATTTCGTTTCTGCCGCAGTGGTCAACTCCAGATATGGCTGGTTCAACCAGGGAGAAACTGAAGGCCCCTCTGCTCATCTTCACCGGGAGTTCATCAGTGCCCTGTATAACGATACCCTGGCATTGAGCGTGTCGGAAATCGGTTCCGCCCACATGATGTCGAAAATTAAAACCGCTCCCTGGGTTACCATCCCCAACCAGTTTGAACCGGGAGCCCAAAGATGGTGCTTCTATTGCTGCAATGTACTGGGCGATCCCGCCATGAACGTCTGGACTGATGAACCCAACGTCGGTATTCCTGACCTGGCCAATGATTTATCGGTCATCCTCTCTCCAAACCCTGTCCGTTCGATGCTTTCCATATCTCTCAGGGATCATCCGGCACAGAATGTGCATATCCGGATCACCACAGTTTCGGGAACAACCATACTTGATTTACCCTATCAGATTTCGGATAATACCAACCAGGTAATACCCGTTGACATGAGAAATCTGGCTCAGGGCATTTATTTCATCACTATCCGTTCAGGTTCATCCCTGATTACAAAAAAAGTAGTCAAGCTTCCCTGATTATCCTGAAACAAATTGTTAGGTTGACACCATTTTTTTCTGTAACTTTGCAACAGATAATCCATTAATATCATTAACCAACCAAAATCCCATGAAAAAAATTACCCTTTTAATTGCATGCATGCTCTTCATCTTCTCAGGAATGTATGCTCAGAACTACAGCTATCAGGATTCCTGGGGTAATGCCGGATTTAATCTGAATGAATCCAGCCTGAACCAGGTTCTGGTTACCTTCTCCGTCAGGGAGTTTTCAATGGAGCAAGCAGAAATCAACGGTGAGCAGGTCGTAAATATCCTGCTTCCGGGAAACTTTCTGCCCAATGATGCCGGCGCTCCCAACCTCCCCGGTATGGGACGTTACATCGCTATTCCGGAAGGAGCGGCCGCAACCCTCAGAATCCTCGAACAGCGTACCGAAACATTTCATAATGTAACGGTTGGTTGTGCCCCGGTCATCCCGATCGAAAGCGACGACAGGCCAATGGTTTACAACAAGGACCTCTCCATTTACACCCGCGATGCGTTTTACCCTGCCTCCCCGGTAGTTATTTCCGAGGTCATGGATATCCGCGGTACCGATGTGGTAGTACTTGGAATCACCCCCTTCCAGTATAACCCGGTCACAAAGGAACTTGTTGTTTACCGTGATCTGAAAATTTCCCTTGAATTCACGGGTGGCAACGGAGTTTTCGGAAATGAAATGTTCCGCAGTCCCTATTGGGATCCGATGCTTCAGGCCCAGATCCTCAACTATACCTCCCTGCCAAAAGTAGATTATGCGAAAAAGATGCAGGAATACCTCGACAGAAATACCGAAGATGATGAATGCGAATATATCATCATCTCCCCCGATGGAGCCAATTTCCTTAGCTGGGCCGACAGTTTAAGGAAATTCAGACTTGAACAGGGTATTCTCACCAAGGTTTTCACCATCACCGAAATCGGAGGCAATACAACCGCCGCTATCAAGGACTTTATCAATAATGCCTACAACAACTGGACAATGAAGCCGGCAGCCTGTCTTCTCCTCGGCGACTACGGGTCCGATGCATCCAAAAACATAACCTCCCATATGTACTCACACCCGGCCGGGTATCCCGCTTTCGCAAGCGATAACTATTTTGCCGATGTAACCGGCGATGACCTCCCGGATGTTGTTTTTGCCAGGATCGTAGCCAATGATAATAACCAGCTTCAGGTACTCATATCCAAGATCCTCAATTTCGAAAAATCCCCTCCTGTGGATCCCCATTTTTATGATAAACCCATCACGGCACTGGGATGGCAAACAGAAAGATGGTTTCAGCTTTGCTCCGAAATTACCGGAGGATTCTTCAAATATGAACATGGAAAACACCCTCGCCGTATCAACGCCATCTATCAGGGCAATCCTAATAATGACCCCTGGTCAACCGCCACCAATACCAACCAGATCATCAGCTATTTCGGACCAAACGGTCAGGGATATATTCCCGCCACACCCCAGGAAATGCCCTGCTGCTGGACCGGCGGAACATCCACCAAAATCAACCAGGCCATCGATTCAGGCGCCTTTGCAGTGTTTCATCGTGACCATGGCGAATACTCAGGCTGGGGAGAGCCCTCCTACAACGTAAACAACATAAACCAGCTCAATAATACACTCCTCACCTTCGTTTGGTCCATCAACTGCCAGACCGGCGCTTTCCATCGCTCGAGCGAGTGTTTTGCGGAAAAATTTGTACGTCATACCAAAAACGGTCATAATGCAGGCGCAGTGGGAATCATTGCTGCAACAGAGGTCTCATATTCCTTCGTCAACGATACCTACCTGTGGGGCTCCATCGATAACATGTGGCCCGAATTCATGCCCGATAAACCTACTACCCCCGCATCCCGCGGACTACTGCCAGCCTTCGGCAATGCCGCAGGGAAACATTACCTGAAAGTCTCCAACTGGCCGTATAACACCAATAATAAACAGATCACCTATAGGCTCTTCCACATGCTCGGAGATGCATTCCAGACCATCTATTCAGAAGTTCCCACCTTCCTCGCCGTCACCCACGAGCCTGAAATCAACTATGGCAGTACCACTTTCTCGGTGACAGCCACCGACAGCGCTTTCATCGCCCTTACAGCCAACGATGAAATCCTCGCCACCGGTTATGGAGATGCCCCGAATCCAACCGTTCTTACCATCCCTGTGCTTCCTGTGGGAACCAAGGTTAAAGTCGTAGTGACCAAGACCAACTATTTCCGCTATTCTGACGAAGTGGAGGTGACAACGGCACAGCTCATCGCAAACTTCAGTGCCAACCATACCACGATCTGTACAGGATCAACCGTTGACTTCAGCGACATGTCAAGCGCCTCCCCGGAAACCTGGTCATGGACCTTCTCGGGTGGAAATCCTTCTGTTTCGACCAGCCAGAATCCTACCGGCATCCTTTATGAATCCTCCGGCACCTATGACGTTTCTCTTACAGTAACACAAACCGGTATGGCTCCCAGCACGGAAACCAAAACCGGATATATCCACGTGATTGCTCCCCCAACGGTTGATTTCAGTAATCCGGCCGGTTGTAAAGACCAGCCACTCCAGTTTACCGACATGACCAATCCCAATGGTGGAACGATCACTTCCTGGGCCTGGGAATTTGGCGATGGAAATGTTTCCACCGAACAGAATCCCTCCCACACCTTTGCCACCGCCGGGGATTACACAGTAAGACT
>CAYWHQ010000243.1:0-570 GCA_964457665.1 uncultured Prolixibacteraceae bacterium
TGTTGATAAAAAAAATCCTTTTGTTATTAACAATCAGCCATGCTCTTCCCCTTTACAGGTCATTTACACTAAATTCGCCGAAAAGAGTAATTGATGATCAGACTTGGTATCCTGGGCGGTTCAGGTATGGAGAACCTTAACTTTTTTAAATCCTCCGGGGAGAAGTTCATGGAGACACCCTATGGATCACCAAGTTCCTCAATATTTCACGGAACACACGGAAATTCAGAAGTTTATATACTATCACGGCATGACCGGGATCACTCGGTCACCCCGTCGAAGGTTAATTACCGGGCTAATATTCATTGCCTCCGGGAACTTGGCTGTACCCATATCCTTGCAACAACCGCCTGCGGAAGTCTGCGGGAGGAGATAAAAATGGGCGACCTGGTATTTCCCGACCAGTTCATTGATTTCACCAAACAGCGCATCTCTACTTTTCACGAAAGGTTTTTCCCGGGTATCACTGGTCACACGGCAATGCCCGAACCATTCTCCCCCCTGCTCCGGCAAAAACTCATCAGCGGAGCCGAAGCGCTGAATCTCGCCCACCACCCTTCCGGAACAGTT
>CAYWHQ010000243.1:580-5218 GCA_964457665.1 uncultured Prolixibacteraceae bacterium
TTTCGACCCGCGCGGAATCGAAAATGTTCCGGTTGCTGGGAGCCGACATCATCAATATGACCCTGGCCACGGAAGCAGCCCTTGCCAACGAAGCCGGCATTCCCTACGCTGCCATTGCACTCTCTACCGACTATGATGCGTGGCGTTACGATCATGAGCCTGTCACCTGGGAAACTATCCTGAAAACTTTCGAAATCAATGTCCAGAGAGTTACCAGGCTACTATTGTGGGTTATCAATCATTTGGAATCCTAAAATCCAGCAACCATGAAACAATGGATCGTCATAATATTCTGTCTTCTCTCCTTCACCCTCTCGGCTCAGACGGTACCTCCCCCTGTCAGCCAGAAACAGGTCCCCAATGTGGAGAGAAGCATTTCAAACCTCCCGCTGATCAGCGAGATACGATCATACATGGATTATGCCATGGGATGGGCCCTGCAGGACAATGGCGAATGGATATCCGCAGAGAACAAGCTTCCCTTTAAAGAAGCCGAATTCAATAAAAGCTCTAAAGCATATTACAAACAGGGGAAAGACAATTTCTCCCGCATTGAGATCAGAGATGTACTGCTCAACAACGAACTCTATATCATTTTCATCATTCGTTACAAGACCGGCTGGTATGAATTCCCGATCCTGATGGAGCACTGGCATAGCCAGAATGCACTTACCTACTTCGTCTTCAAAGCCGAAAAACTGAAAGAGATCCTGCCTGAAAAACTGGAATTCAATTTCCCCTATATCGTCAATACCGATGTCCTGTGTGACGCAACCCTGGTCGACTATGATAACAAGACCCTCACTTCAACCATTGCCTACCACGTTCAGAAAGCCATCAACGACAAGACTTTCGCCTCAAGGAATCTTCTGATCGCTGTCTGGCCTGTTCAGGCAGGGGGACAGATGCTTTGCCGTTTCCGGCTGATTCAGGTAATGAATAAAAAACGGCTCTACATGCCTTACCTGGAACCCGCCGCAAAATCCCGGCTCTTTCGCAGCAACTATTATGAAACGGAGTTCACAGCATTCAAAGCGCTCATTCAATATACCGGAAGTCCTGTTGTCACCTTTACCGGCACCCCAAAAACTGCCGAGGAGTATTACCTCCGGGGCGTCAGCAATTATTCATCAGGGAATTACAGTCAGGCGATCCTTGATCTATCCGAGGCTGCCAGATACCCGGTATATTCCAATTTCTTTCTTACCTATGCCTACCGGGCAAATGCCCGTCAGAAATCAGGTGACCTGATTGGCGCCCGGCAGGATTTCGACCAGGCCATCAACCTGAAACCAGCCGACCAGAATTATTATTCCGCCTGGCTCACAACCATATATAACCGGGGGGTCGTACGTCATGCGATGAAAGATAAGACCGGAGCCTGCGCCGACTGGAATACCGCTGTACAGCTGGGTCTTCGTGATGCTGCAAACGACAAGGCCATCAAGGAAAACTGCCGCAATATTCCTTTCACTGCCTCATCGGTCCCCATGCAGACCATGACCTCTTCCATACCGGGACAGTCCGATATGACGGCCTATAACGACTATTACAAAGTCTTCTGGGAAGGGGTCTGGAAATATGAGAAAGGCGACTACCAGGAAGCGCTCCGATTCTTCAACCGTGCCATGGAACTACGCAACCCGCAGGGAAATTATGGCTCCCTGTATTACTACCGCGGTAGCTGTAAGCTCAAACTCTCCGATTACAACGGGGCTATACTCGACTTCGACTATGCCATCTCCTTATCGACCAGCGGACAGCTTGACACTCCTACCCTCCGGTCGGTACACTACAACCGTGGAATGGCCAGCTACTTCCTGGGAAATACATCACTGGCATGCAACGATTTTCAGAAAGCTGTCAACCTTGGCCTGAATGATCAGGAATCCCTCAATTTCATCCGCCAGGTCTGCATGAAATAACAGGCAGCTCAGTCTGTCACCGTATGGTGACGCTGTCCTTCACGGTATGCAATGATAAATGCATCGGCGATGCCCTTGCGGATCATCTCATCCCTGATAGCGCGGGCTTCAGCAATGCTCCGGTAGGGTCCGATTATATACCTGTACATTGTTTCCTCTTTAACTCTTTTGACCGGATAGCTGATATTGTGCTTTTTTCTGACCCACTCCGTGCTTTTGATATATCTGGCAAAAGCATACACCTGAACCACGTACTCAAGAGAAGAATCAGGAATCAAGACCTGAAGCGGCGGTGCGGGCTCCTCCTGTATTACCGGTCGGGGTGGAGTGTACACCGGAACCTGATAGGGATATTCGTTCACCTTGTACGACTTCCGTGATTTCCCCCCAACATTGATTGAAACACTGAATGCGAGGTAATCCACCACATCAAACTTGTAATTCATCATGGTGTTATCCACCTTATCCGATAAATATGTCCGGAAGGTCCACTCCATGCCAAACCTGAAACGGTTCTTCAGGTTGTAAAAAACTCCGAGTCCCGCCGGTAACACAAGGCCACTGTTGAAATTGTTCAACGGATTATCCTCGTCAAGCTCCCCAATATCATAAACCTTATTGAGCGATTTGGAATACCATCCCGCATAACCTATGCCGGCTATGCCGTAAATAAAAAAATTGCGGCCGGGCCGGTAAGGAGAAAAAAGATTGTTAAAATTCAGGATGGCATTCATGCTCCCTTCCAGCAATAATCCGGTAAACGCCCTGTCCCAGGTCTTCCCGATACTGTCGAAAGGATATGACCCGTTGAGCCCCTCTACCAGCAACTGTAACCTGAAACCAAAAAAATCTGTCACCTGGTACTCCCCAAAGAGTCCTCCACCCATGCTCAGGTTGCGCTTATTGAATCTTCTTCCCGGATTAAGATCCCCAAAATAAAAATCCGGCCCCAGATTCACACCGAGAAACCATCTGCCCGAAAACCTGTCCGTATCCCTGCGTGCCTTTTCCGGTTGCAGGGCAGAAACCATCAAAGGCATCAGAATGATCCAGCAGGAGAGTAGTACCTTCTTCCTGAAACACATCAACCGGCAATGTTTTTTCAAAGATATACCTGCAACATTCTTTTCCGGCAGCGCCTTCTGAGAATCTATCAACATGGTTTTCAACATAAAAAAAGCCCCTGCCGGGGCTTTACATCATAAAAAAATGCCGGTTATCTTGCATATTTGAAATCGGGGCCAATATACCGCGCCGTTTCTCCCAACTGCTCCTCGATCCTTAAAAGCTGATTATACTTGGCAATCCTGTCGGTACGGCATGCTGACCCGGTCTTTATCAATCCTGTATTGAGGGCCACAGCCAGATCGGCGATGGTAACATCCTCCGTCTCCCCCGACCGGTGGCTGATGATGGCCGTATAGCTGTTCCGGTATGCCATGTTCACCGCATTGATGGTCTCCGTAAGTGTTCCTATCTGATTGACCTTTACCAGGATCGAATTGGCAATACCTTTTCTGATCCCCTGTGCCAGCCTTTCCACATTGGTCACGAAAATGTCATCCCCAACAAGCTGAATCCTGTTACCCAGCTCCCTGGTCATCAGTTTCCATCCGTCCCAGTCATCCTCAGCCATTCCGTCTTCAATGGAGATAATGGGATATCTTTTCACCCAGTCCTTCCAGAAAGCAACCATTTCTGAAGGTTTAAGCTTATCGCCCGTCGATTTCTTCAGGTGATAAACATTTTCTTCCGGGAGGAAATACTCAGACGCTGCAGGATCCAAAGCAATATAGATGTCCTTTCCCGGTTCATATCCTGCTGCTTCAATGGCCTTCAGGATGACTTTCAGGGCCTCTTCATTCGACTTCAGGTTGGGAGCAAAACCACCTTCGTCGCCAACATTGGTGGAATATTTCGACTTCTTCAAGACCATTTTCAGGTTATGAAAAACCTCTGTTCCCATACGGATCGCCTCAGAAAAAGAAACAGCCCCAACCGGCATGATCATGAATTCCTGAAAATCAATTGAGTTATCGGCATGGGATCCGCCATTCAGGATGTTCATCATCGGAATCGGGAGGGTATTGGCAGCTACCCCGCCTACATACCGGTAAAACTCCTGCCCGGTCACCTGCGCGGCAGCATGAGCCACAGCAAGCGACACTCCCAGTATGGCGTTTGCACCTAGTTTTTCTTTGTTGGGTGTACCATCCAGCGCGATCATCCGCTGATCGATCTCCTGCTGGTCGGTGACAAACATCCCGGTGATCTCTTCCGAAATTACCTTATTGACATTCTGTACCGCCTTCAGTACACTCTTACCCATGAAATATTTCTTGTCGTTGTCGCGTAGTTCAACGGCTTCATGGATACCTGTGGATGCGCCGGATGGAATGGCTGCTCTTCCAAGAATACCGGTATCCGTTATTACATCCACCTCAATGGTGGGATTGCCTCTTGAATCCAGAATCTGGCGGGCACGTACCGATAGAATGGTGCTCATCGTAATTACAGTTTTGTTTCTTCAGCAGGGGTTTCGCCTTCCTCCACTTTCTTTTTAGCAACACTTTTCCGGCTTCTGCGGGTGGTTTTAACCTTCACCTCTTCTTTTGGCGCAAGCATGGCAGTGTTGTAATCAACAAGTTCAATGATACACATTTCAGCGTTGTCGCCAATACGGTTACCGGTTTTCAATATGCGGGTATATCCT
>CAYWHQ010000244.1:0-1251 GCA_964457665.1 uncultured Prolixibacteraceae bacterium
GGGAATATGGAAATACCAGCGGTTCCTCCGTACCCCTGACCATGATCACGGCCCTGGGCGACAGCCTGCGACAGAGCAATGTCCGGCTGATGCTTTCAGCCTTTGGGGTTGGGCTCTCCTGGGGTTCGGTGCTCCTCGAGACCAACAGGATCTGTATCCCTGATCTGATCGAATATTAAACCCTGCGGAATGGACGAATTTTCTTTAAGCGGCAGGAAGATTCTCATCACCGGCGCCTCCTCAGGCATCGGCCGGGCCGCCGCCATCCTCCTTGCTCAATATGGCGCCGATCTCTTCCTGACAGGCCGGGACCGGGAGCGGCTGCAGGAAACAGTCGCAGCTATAGAGGCACAGGGCACAGGGCACAGGGCACAGAGCGCAGCTTTCCCTATTGGCCGATGCCTGATGCCTAATGCCCAATCCATAGTTGCAGATCTTACTGTTGCAGCGGAGATGGATGCGCTCATCGAAAAGTTACCGGCGTTGAACGGCATCGTGCACAGCGCAGGCATCGTCGGACCGCTACCGGTGAAGTTCATCACCCAATCCGATATCGACCGGATGTTCTCCATCAACTATATGGTGCCGGTAAATCTGACCGGCAAACTGCTGCGGGCGAAAAAGATTTCAGAAAATTCCAGCATTCTCTTTTTATCGACCATCGCCACAAAAAATCCATATTTCGGCGGAGCCCTCTACAGCAGTTCGAAAGCTGCCCTGGAGGCCTATTCCAAAACCCTGGCCCTCGAGATGGTCAACCGTGGGATCCGCTCCAACTGCCTGCAGGCCGGCCTCGTCGACACCCCCATGATCGTCAGCCCATCGGAAGGCAACATGCAGCAGGAGGCCCTTGAACGCTATCTGAAACGCTATCCGCTCGGCATCGGCAAACCCGAAGACATGGCCTCCGCCATCCTCTTTTTCATGTCGGACGCCTCCCGCTGGATCACCGGAACGAGCCTGATTCTGGGAGGGGAGTAGGGGAAAGGGTGTTTGAAAATGCATTGAATTAAGATTTCAGATTTCAGACTTTAGATTTTATTTACGATTTACGATTTCAGATTTTAGAATTTGGAAGCAAATTGAACCTGACAAGAATAAATTTTGGAGTTTTTATCTTTGAGGCATCAATTTCAATCCAATGAAAGCACCCTCACACCCTCATACCCTCATACCCTCTTACCCTCTTACGCCACACCCTCATACCATAAAAAATGAACAACGACCAAAAACCAGAATATTCCGTAGTGG
>CAYWHQ010000244.1:1351-5131 GCA_964457665.1 uncultured Prolixibacteraceae bacterium
ACCCTCATACCATAAAAAATGAACAACGACCAAAAACCAGAATATTCCGTAGTGGTTCCTGTTTTTAACAGCCAGTCGTCGCTGGAGGAGCTCTTTGGCGGACTGAAAACTGTTTTTAACGGCATTGCCTCCTTTGAGGTCATCTTCGTGGATGATGGAAGCAGTGACAATAGCTGGGAAGTTTTGACCCGGCTCAAAAATGAAAACCCGGAGCAGATTACCGCCATCCGTCTCAGCAAGAACTTCGGCCAGCACAACGCCACCTTCTGCGGATTCGGATTTGCAAAGGGCGATAGGGTCATCACCATCGACGACGACCTGCAGACCCCCCCGGAGGAGATCCGCAAACTGATCGAAACCGCAACCGGAACAGATGCCGAACTGGTGTATGGGTTTTATGGCAGGAAACATCATTCGAAGATACGGAACCTCGGAAGCGCCTCCCTGAAGAAGTCGTCCCGATGGCTAAAAAATGCCCCGGGCGAAGGATCCTCCTTCCGCCTTATCCGCTCACCCCTTCTGGAGAAAATCATGCACCACCGCCAGAATTTCATCTTCCTCGATGAGGTGCTGCTCTGGTATACCGACGATATCGCATTTGCCGAAGTGACCCATCTTCCCCGGAAGTACGACCGCTCGGGATACACCTTCCGGTCGCTGCTGCGGCTGATGAGCAACATCATCCTCTATTATACCATGGTTCCCCTTCGTCTGCTCGTGTATGGAGGTTTCTTCCTATCACTCACGACCCTTATCATCGGTATCTGGTTCATCATTAAAAAGCTCTTTTTCGATGTTCCCCTGGGATTTACCGCCCTCATTGTGGCCATCCTCTTCTCCTCCAGCATCATCCTCTTCAGCCTGGGGGTCATCGGCGAATACCTCAGCCGGATCTACCAGGTCCAGAACCAGAAACCACCCTACTCAATTCGAAAAATATTGTGAAAAAGATGAATTAAAGCTAATTTTTTAATTCTCAATTCTCCATTCTCAATTCTCAATTATGAAATATATCCGCTATGGCGTAACCCTGACCCTCATGAGGGAATCCGACCTGGAGATGGTCCGGCAATGGAGAAACGATCCGGTAGTGGTCCGGAATTATGCCTACCGGGAGTACATCACCCCGGAGATGCAGACGGATTGGTTCAAAACGGTGAATAACCACCGTAACCTTTATACCATTATTCATTACAGGGGTGAACAGGTCGGAGTGATCAACCTGAAGCACATCGACTGGGAACAGAAAACATTCGAGGGTGGGATCTTTATCCCGTATGAGCGTCATCATAACACCCCGCTGCCTGCCATCGTATCGGTGCTGACCACGGAGATCCCTTTTACATGGTTCGACTGGAATGTGGGTTATGCGCATGTACTTCAAAGCAACAAACAAACGCAGGCATTTATCCGGCAGTTAGGGTATGAACTCAGTCCCGGGCAGGAATCAGTCGAAAACCAGGAATACAGGATTACCAGGGAGAACTATCTCCGGAAGTCGGCCAGGCTGAAAAAGGCCATTTTTGCCCTTACCGGCGAAGAAGCGCCCGGAATATTGGTCATTGAAAAGGAGGATGAAGGGTCTGATGCAGTAGCTTTTTTTGAAGAAAAGGCTAAGACAAGCAAAGCCCTGATCGGGTGCCGGGAAACCCCGGAAGGGAGAGTCTATACTTTTTCATGAGACCCTGGAGCAGCCTTCAGCCTCGCATATATCCCGGCAAGCTTCGTGAACCGCAGCGCCACAAAGCGGATGGCTCCGTAAGGCAGATGTATGCTGGCTTTCATCAGTGAAAAAAGCAGGATGCAATAAACCTTCATAGGTATGGCGGCTAACCGCATCCGGATAGGACCTCCCGGGAAGGGATTTTCATAACCCATTGCCTCTCCGGTTCGTCCGGCAATGAGACCCGCGAACCGGATCTCCTCCTCCGTCATCGCCGTTTTCCATAAACCCACCTTGCTTTGATGAACCGGCGACATCAGGCTCCTGTGAAACCGCTCCACAGTTCTTTCGGAAAATGTCCGGATCAGCCCCTCCTGTTCCTTGTGGAAACCGAGGACCCCGGGCTCATAGGGGATCCCGAGAAAGGCAGTGAGCTCCCTGAGTCCCTCTTCGGGGTTTCGGACAAAGTCCTCATAGCGGACCAGAAAAAAATGGCCGGGATCCTTTTGGTTATAACGGATAAACCTCCGGGTGACATAAACCCACCGGGCCACCTGCAGCGAAAGTACCGGAGCTTCGATCGGGTCATCCTTCAGGCTTCGGAGCGAAAGGAAGGTGTCCCTGTAATCGCGTACCAGACAGATGAACCTCGCTTCCGGGTAAATCTTGAGCAGCAACGGAATGTACACCGCGTAAATCGGGTTTTTATCACCGGCCAGGAGTACCTCGTTTTTGGGAAAAGCAGAAAAACTGTGGAGATGGATCTGCAGTAACAGGTCGCCCAGGCTTACAGGTCGTGGAAGGTTCAGCAGGTCGTGCAGGAATACGTCAGGATCGATTTGTAACTGAGAGGTACGGCGGTACCCGAATCCCGGAAAACCGGACAGATGATTTGCAAACATCCTGATCGCCGCATCATTCCATTGTCTGATATGGCGGAATTTCCTGTAGAACAGAATGATGACCGGAAATTCGGGAGGGATCTTCACATTCGGATGGGCATCGAACAGGGTGCGCAGCAAGGTTGTTCCCGACCGGGGCCGTCCCAGGATAAAAAATACCGGACTTCTGCTGGTGACCTGGCTGTTCATGATGCCTCTGTTTGCCTTCTCTTTCTTGCCCCCGACAGCCTTGACCAGGCCCTGACCAGGAGCGTCAGCCTCAGCGTCAGCCATTTGCTCAGGCGGTAGGGGAGATGCGATCCGAGCTGCATCAGACGGGTCAGAAGATATCCGTAAACGACGATCGGCCGGGTGCGAATCCAGATGCACCATGAAAACGACCGGTCGGCTCGTTCATAGCCCAGCTGGTCGGCCGTCGATCCTGCAACGAGATCAGCCATCCTGACCTCGCCGGGGGTCAGCTCCTTTTTCCAGAGGCCCATGCGCCCCGTATTAACCGGTTGCATCAGGTTCTTGTGCACCTTTCTAACGATCTCCTGAGGATATACCCTGAGCGTTTCATCCTTTTTCCGGTAAAACTCGAAAACCGAAGGCTCGTAAGGTAATCCAAGAAATCTGCACAGCTCCTGCATCGTCTCTTCCTGTTTCATCACCACATCCTCATACCGCACCAGATGGAACCGGCCGGGAAATTTTTCCCTGTAACGGAAAAAGCTGCCGGAAACATATCTCCAGCGAAACACCTGGAGCGGAAGGATCGGGGCTTCAAGTTCCAGGTCGGCCAGCCCTTTCATGGAGATGTAGTTGTCGCGGTAATCGCGGGTGATGCAGATGAATTTCGCATCCGGGAATACCCCGGTGAAACGGTCGATATAGATCGAATAGAGCGGATTTTTATCGCCGATCATCAGGATCTCCTCTTTCGGAAAAATCGAAAAGGTCATGTAGTTGAAAGTTTTCAGCAAACCGGCAAGGGTGGCTCGGCCTTTCAGCTCCAACAAACGGGCAGTGAGAAGATCGCGGTCGATCTTCAGGTTCTCCAGGGTCCGGTGGTTGAACACGTTATTCTGATATATGTGTTCAACGAACTGAAGGATCCTGGATTCATCCCATTGGGTTACCTTTTTAAACCGCTGGACAAGACTGAGGAAAATCGGATACTCCGGCGGGATCTTCACGTTAGGATGGGCGTCGAACAAGGCGCTCAGCAACGTA
>CAYWHQ010000245.1:0-5099 GCA_964457665.1 uncultured Prolixibacteraceae bacterium
ACGGTTTGACCTTTACCCAGATCACCAACGGTCTTGGGGGAGGACAACGATCCGTTGTTGCCGTTACGGCAGCAAATCCCAATTATGTTTACGTGCTCTCCTCCAACAGCAGCAGTGGTTTTCTGGGTCTTTACAGATCCACGGACGCAGGTCTTAATTTCACCGCAAGATCCACATCCCCCAACATTCTCGACTGGTCGTGCGACGGAAGCGGAAGCGGCGGCCAGGGTTGGTATGACCTTGCCCTTGTCGCAGATCCAACCAACCCGGAAATTATTTTCGCCGGCGGAGTAAATGTCTGGAAATCGACCAACGGAGGACAAACCTGGAGTATAAACTCCCACTGGTATGGTGGTTGCGGTGTGCCGGCAGTGCACGCCGACTGCCATTTTCTCGGGTATTCACCTGTTAATGGGAAACTTTATGCCGGTAACGACGGAGGTATATATTCTACCAGTAACGGAGGCACAACCTGGACAGACCATACGGAGGGAATGTGTATCGGTCAGATATATAAACTCGGACAGTCCCAGACAGTCCGTGATAAAGTGATCAACGGTTTTCAGGATAATGGAACCTATACCCACACCGCTACCGGATGGATTTCCACCGGTGGCGGAGATGGGATGGAATGTGCAGTGGACTACAACGATGCTTCTTATACCTACCATACAATCTATTATGGCGATATCTTTCAGAAGATCAACATCACCAACGAGTAACGCTTTGCCGGGATCGGCGCTTTCGGAATTAACGAAAGCGGAGCGTGGGTTACCCCGTTCACCCTTGGAGAGTCGGATCCGAAAATTATGTTTGTGGGGTACAAGAATATCTGGAGATGTCTCGACATTAAAAAAGCTAACCTTCAATGGGTCAAGATATCCGACAATCTCGGCGGCAGTAATGCAAACAATATGGCGGTGGTGGAAAACTCCCCTGCCGACCCGAATATACTCTATGCCGTGCGTTCCGACAGCAAATTCTTCCGGTCCGACAACTCCCTCAGCAACAACCCTTCATGGAACGACCTTAGCAATTTTCTACCGGCAGCAGGCGAACCTACCGACGTGGAAGCCCATCCGTCAGAACCTTCGACCGTTTACATTACACTGAACAAGAAAGTCTATAAATCAACCGATAAGGGATTATCCTGGACTGAAATCACCGGAACCCTTCCCAATATTCATATCAGTACAATCGCCTTTTACAAAAATGCCCCGGAAGGACTCTATGTGGGAACCGACGCAGGCGTTTACTACCGTGACCAGACCACCAGCGACTGGATTCAGTTCAGCGAAGGACTGCCCGCAAACAGCAGGGTCACCGAGGCAGAGATTTACTATGACAACGACTCGGTTTCCCAGGATGCCGTTCGTATCAGCACATACGGCAGGGGCCTTTGGGGATCCGACACATACCGCGGCAGCGTCTCGGTAGACTTTGAGGCCAGCCAAACGGTGATCCCTACCGGATGCAGCATTGACTTTACGGATCTGTCGACGGGTGTTCCGACTTTCTTTCAATGGACTTTTGAGGGGGCGACACCGGGGACTTCAGGTATGAAAAACCCTTCCGGGATCGAATATAATACACCCGGCACCTATCAGGTTACCCTGAAAGCATGGAATGAAAATGGTGCCGACTCCCTGACCAAGACTGCCTATATCACGGTCGACGGAACCCTCCTGCCGGTTGCCGATTTTACGGCCGACAAATTTGCCATCTGCTCGGGCGAAACCGTCAGATTCTCCGATCTTACCCAATATTGTCCCTACGGCTGGACCTGGTCGTTTGAACCGGGAGCGGTGACCTATCTGGAAGGTACCAACAACCATAGCCAGAATCCCGTGGTTCAGTTCAATCAGAAAGGTGCTTATACCGTTAAACTCACCGCCTTCAACGCCATCGGTTCAAGTACGGTCATCCGTCAGGCCTATATCCTGAACGGCGGATATATCTTTCCATTCGGGGAAGATTTTGACGAAGGATTCGAAAAAAGGCACTGGACAGTGGAGAACCCTGACAGCTATGTCACCTGGGATACCATATCGGTTCCGGGAATCGGCCCTGAAAGCAAATCAGCATGGATGAATTTCTACAATTACCTGGCCATCGGACGCAGGGATCAGCTGATCAGTCCACCGCTCGATCTTTCTGCCTACAGCAGCGCTGTTTTATGGTTTAAGCATGCCTACGCGCAACGGGCCACGATGAAGGACTCACTCATCATTAAAGTTTCCGACGACTGCGGAGAAACCTGGTCAAGGGTTTTTGCAACCGGCCCCGATGGAACACCTGATAAACTCGTGACCCACCCTGCAACCATGGATCCCTTCTATCCTGAATCGGCCGACGACTGGTGCGGTGGCTCCTATGGAGTGGACTGTTACCAGATCGACATCAGCCAATACGGAGGCTCCGACAATGTCAGGATCATGTTTGAGGCCTACAACCGTTACGGGAACAACCTGTTTATTGACGATATCCATTTGTCGACCGCAGTTGGCAAGCCCGAGCCTAACCTGCAGCAGCCAGTTTTAAAAGTATATCCGAATCCCACAACGGGAATGGTGACAGCCGAAATCCACACCGGAGGAGATGAGGTCTCCCTCCGTCTGTACAACATGCAAGGCATTTGTCTCCTCTACCGGATTGTTCCGACCAGGGAGCAGAACCTTCTTTACAGAATGGATCTCAGCTCATTAACCCCGGGGATCTACTACCTGCAGGTCATCACAGCCGGCGGAACCGGCATCTCGAAAATTGTCAGGGAGTAGAAAACCAGCACGATAACCATGAGAGCTATACTGTTTCTATGGTTGACCTTTCATATAACGCTCCTTTCCGCCCAGCAGGGCTGGCGACAGGGTGAAATGGAGGTCATGATCCATGATCTTTCAGGTATTCAACTGAAGGGATTATTGGAAAAGGGTCTGAATTTTGATCCCGCCGCCCGGGATGGTCGTGTGGCCAGAGCTTACCTGACACAAGATGAACTGGATCAGCTGATACATGAGGGTTACTCCTGTACCATAACCATTCCTGACCTTAACAGCCATTACCTCAATTTCTGGGACAATCCTGCCGTGCCACCCGGATATTATACCTATCAGCAGATCATAGATATAGCCGACAGCCTGGCACAGCATTTTCCCTCCATCTGTAAAAAGATCCTGACAGGAACATCATATGGAGGAAGGCAGCTGGCAGTTCTCAAGATCAGTGATAATGTGAATACAGATGAAAACGAAGCGGAGATCATGTTCGACGGTGGTATTCATGGCGATGAGGTCGGCGCTTCGGAGAATGTCATCAGGTATGCAAGGGATCTTTGCCGCTGGTATGGCAACAATCCGGAGTATACGTATCTGATAGACAACAGGGAAATTTTCCTCTACCTCATGGTCAATCCCGATGGAAGGGTAAGTATGAGCCGGTATAACCAGAACATGGTAGATATCAACAGAGACGGGGGCTATATGTGGGATGGCGAGGGTAACAGTCCGGCGGCATATTCACAACTGGAAACCAAAGCGTTACGGAACTTTATCTACGATAACCAATTCGTGGTTTACACAAATTTCCACAGTGGGATCGAGATCGTCTCCTATCCCTGGAGTTACAGGCCGGATGCTACCAGTGATCACAACCACATTGATTATCTTGCATCTGTTTATGCATCATCATCGGGGTATGCTTCCCTGACCTACGGACAGGGATATAATATCATGTATCCCATTAATGGCAGTATGAAGGATATTGCTTACGGAGTGACCGGGAATGTAGGGTGGTCGATGGAGATATCGGAGAGCAAGCAACCGCCGCAATCCCAGATACAGATGTATTACAGTTACAATGTTCCTGCCATGACAGAGATGATCCGCCGTGCAGGATACGGAGCTGAGGGTGTGGTTACCGATTCGGTAACCGGCCAACCCGTCAGAGCCATTGTATGGGTTAATGATTACTATCCCGTTTACACTGATCCTGTGACAGGCGACTACCATAAATATCTTCTCCCGGGAACTTACACGGTCAAGGTCACGGCATCAGGCTATAAATCTAAAACCATTAGCGGACGGATCGTTCCTGCAACCGGTTCTGTTGTCACCGACTTTCAGCTTCAGCCCGACACTACCTGGTATGGTTACAGGGTCATCAGTTGTCAGATTCCGAACAACAACTTCGGAGATGAGGGCTACACGCCTGGTTGCATCGGCGCCCCGGACAATGTCGCGTACAGTTTGGGACGCAATGGCTGGATCATCGTTGATATGGGCGATACGCTTTTCAATGGACCCGGTAACGATATAAAAGTTATCCAGGCCGGCAGCACCCCTGAAAATTTTCAGCTCCTTGCAGGCAACAGCATGGATGGTCCATGGAATGTTATCGGAACCGGAACTGGAACTACTGAATTTGATCTGGGGCTCATTTCCAAGGCAAGATATCTTCGGATCAAAGATATGTCATCGGGTCCCATCACTGGGCAGGATGTAGGTTACGACCTGGATGCCATACAAATGCTCACTCCTCCCATCAAAGTATCATTCACAGCCAGCGAAACCAATCCCTGTCAGCACTCAGCCGTAGATTTTTCAGATCTCTCTGCCGGCAATGGGGTGGAATGGAGCTGGCAGTTTCCGGGAGGAGATCCGTCCACATCCAATGCACAGCATCCTCAGGGTATACTTTACGAAGAACCAGGGGTTTATAGTGTTTCATTGACCGTTTCAAACGGCGTCTCCTCCTCTGCCAAACTGCAGGAAAACTATATCGTTGTCAGAACCACTCCTGAAGTTGAACTCGGGAACGATACTGTAGTGTGCATGTGGGCCCAGGTAACACTCGACGCAGGCAATCCGGGCATGCAGTATCTATGGAGCACCGGTGCCACGACTCAGACCATCACGGTTGATTCAACAGGTACCGGTATCGGCTCAACCACAGTTTCGGTGGAAGTTTTTGCCCTGAACGGTTGTACCGGAAAAGATACCACGATCATTACATTTGATCCCTGCACAAGGATTGATCCGGGTTCATATGCAGACGATCCGGTAATCTGGCCGAATCCCTCAACGGGGACGATCAATGTCCAG
>CAYWHQ010000246.1:0-5086 GCA_964457665.1 uncultured Prolixibacteraceae bacterium
GAAACAGCCACCGCTTTATGCTTTTCGATGGAGAAAACCGATGCCGCCCGATCTTCATCATGGTTTTCAAGAAAACGCACCATCCGCTCCTGATATCGGATATCGGCATTCAGGTGTTGCAGAATTTCCCATGCCTCAGACGATCTGAAACGATCGTAGAGCCGCTTGTCATAGCAATAGTCAAAACCCTGCTGCAGAAGCTCCCACTCCATATCCCAGTATACCTCTCCCATAAACAGGAAGCCCGGGCACACTGACCTGACCGCCGGAATGATCTGCTCCCAGAAATCAGATCCTGGAGATGTTCCGGACTTTGAACCCCACGTCTTTTCAAAGATCCGGCTAACCATCAACATCGCCATGTCGCAACGCACACCATCGCATTGACGCGTCATGTCGCAAAGTGCTTCAATAACGGCATCGCGGTATCCCGGATGAAATGCATTCGTTTGAATCACATCCTGCCATGCCGGATAATGGGGATCTTTGCCACAGGCAAAAATATTATCACCGATCCGGCAAAAAGTCACCGGATCCCTGATCAGGTCCTCCTCGTCGCCCCGGATAAAGAACTCCGGGTACCTGGAAATCCATCTGTGGTCGGGCGCCAGATGGTTCGGTACAAAATCAAGGATCAGTTTGATCCCGCGTAAAGCCAGTTGATTTCTGGCCTCTCCCAGACCAAGATCACCCCCGAATCGCTCATCAGCAGTATAATCCCTGACACAATATGGCGATCCGGCAACATCAGAAAAGCTGAATCCGGGGAGCGCTCTCCCGAAATCTGCAAGATTTGAGGAGTTTTGCAATGCAACCGCACGACCTGCATCGCTTCGCTGCCAGACCCCCATGAGCCATACTGCATCCACACCGAGCCCTGCTATCTCATCCCATTCATCAACCGGAACATCAGCAAGAGTAATCAGCCTGCCATACTTCTCCGACAGTTCTCCTGTCCACACCATTGTATTTATTTCATATACAAGGGGATTCTTTATCCATTGATCCATGCTGGTTATTTATTCAACCAAATGTAACAATAAAAATCTTTTTTTATACCTTCACATGAAATTTCAAAATCCGGTATATGAAAAAATTCCTTTGGATAACCCTGACCATCATTCTGGTGACCGGTGCCGGCGTATTAAGTTTCCTTTACTGGGGAATCTACGACGAAGGCGTCAGGGCCGGAACAGTATTAAGGATTTCAAAAAAAGGAGTGGTGTTCAAAACCTATGAAGGGCAACTCAATACAGAAACATTCGGCGCACTGAAAAAAGATTCCCCCTTTATGGAAACTTTTGAATTCAGTGTCGAAGGAGACCAGGATTCGGTCATCCTGGATTTGGAAAGCGTTGCCCTCAGCGGCGAAAGAGTGAACCTGCGCTATATAAAAAGGTATGTTGCCTTTCCCTGGAGGGGTAAAACAACCTATTTCGTCAGGGGGGTAGAAAGAATCGATTCGGCCAGGCATATGAACCGCAGGTTGTTTCATTGACCCTGATTGCTTACCTTTGCGCCCCGAATTCCGGGGATACCATGCTTGACAAATTAGCCGCAATCAAAGAAAGATTTGACGATCTGCAACAGCAGATGAACGAACCCTCCGTGATGAGCGACATGAAGCGCTACATCCGGCTCAGTAAGGATTATAAGGAGCTGCAACCCATCATTGAGGCATACGATCGCTACCGGCTGCTGATCTCTAATCTGGACCAGGCCCGGGAAATAGCCTACAACGAACGGGATGAGGAGTTCAGGAATATGGCGCGTGAGGAGGTTGAAACGCTCGCCGATGAAAAAGAGAAAATGGAAGAGGAGATCCGGCTGATGCTGGTTCCTGCCGATCCCCAGGATGGGAAAAATGCCATCATTGAGATACGGGCGGGAACGGGAGGAGATGAAGCGAGCCTTTTTGCCGGCGATCTTTACAGGATGTATTCCCGGTATTGCGAAAACAGAGGATGGAAACAGGAGCTGGTGGATTTTACAGAAGGTACCGTAGGTGGCTACAAGGAGATCATAATCACAGTGATCGGAGAAGGGGCCTACGGGATCCTGAAATACGAATCGGGCGTACACAGGGTGCAGCGGGTACCTCAGACAGAAACCCAGGGAAGGGTTCACACCTCCGCCGCAACTGTAGCTGTTCTCCCGGAAGCCGACGAGTTTGATGTAGAGATAAAACCTGCCGACGTCCGTAAAGACACCTTTTGCTCCTCAGGCCCTGGCGGACAATCGGTGAATACTACATACTCTGCCGTGCGGCTTACCCATGTCCCATCAGGGATTGTTGTTTCATGCCAGGATGAAAAATCGCAGATCAAGAACTATGAGAAAGCAATGAAAGTGTTACGCTCCAGGCTTTTTGAGCAGGAATACCAAAAGTATCTCGACGAAATCGCCCGCAAACGTAAAACCATGGTATCTACCGGTGACCGGTCAGCCAAGATCCGGACCTATAACTGGCCCCAGAGCCGCGTAACCGACCATCGTATAAATCTCACCCTCTATAACCTTCCATCGATCGTCGATGGCGACATTCAACCCTTTATCGATGCACTGCAGCTTGCAGAGAATGCTGAGCGCCTGAAGGAGGCTGTTGGTAACTGAAAATATTTCCCAATAAAACCTTTACAAAAAAGTATGAAAAAAGAGGAACTGATCCGTCTCATTAACAAAAAGAAGTCCTTCCTGTGTGTAGGTCTGGATACCGACATCGATAAAATTCCCGCACATCTGAAAAGCGATCCCGATCCGATTTTTACTTTCAACAAGGCCATTATCGATGCAACCGTTGACCTTGCAGTTGCCTTCAAACCCAATTTTGCCTTTTATGAATGTTACGGGAAGAGAGGTCTGGCCAGCCTGGAGAAAACGATCCAATACATTAACACCGCCTATCCGGGGCAGGTATTTTCAATCGCTGATGCGAAAAGAGGGGATATCGGGAACACCTCCCTGCAGTATGCCAGGGCAATGTTTGACCCGGCATCATCCGGAATGGATTTCGACGCGGTGACTGTGGCCCCTTATATGGGAGAAGATTCAGTGAAACCCTTCTTATCCTATTCCGGAAAATGGGTGATCATCCTGGCCCTTACATCCAATGCGGGAGCCAGCGACTTTCAGTTTTTCGGCCAGGACGGCCTCCGGCTTTTCGAACAGGTCCTTCTGAAGTCAAAGTCCTGGGGCGACACCGGCAATACCATGTATGTAGCAGGTGCTACCCAGGCCGAAATGCTCACCGGAATCCGGAACATCGTACCTGATCATTTCCTGTTGGTTCCCGGGATCGGCGCACAGGGAGGAAGCCTGAAGGATGTGGTGAAATATGGTATGACCAGCGATTGCGGACTGATCGTCAACTCATCAAGGAATATCCTCTACGCCTCCGGTGGTAAGGATTTTGCCATAAAAGCACGCGAAGAAGCGATGAAACTCAGCCAGGAAATGGCCTCCTGGCTCTGATTACGGCTCATGAAAAACGGATAAGCCTGCCGGAAGGTCAATCCACAAATGTGATCCATCCATACTTATCCTCTTCTTCTCCTTCCTGAATAGCCCTGAGCTTCTTATAGAGCATGGTGGATATCGGACTTGCCTTGCCATCCTTGCAATACTGGTAAACCTTCCCACTATCCCGGTCATGGATCTGGCAGATGGGTGATATCACCGCGGCAGTGCCACAGGCGCCAACCTCATCAAATGTCTCCAGCTCCTCTGCCGGAACCGGCCTGACCTCCACCTGAAGCCCGATTTCCCTGGCCAGGGTCTGCAGCGACATATTGGTGATGGAAGGTAAAATCGAATGTGACTCCGGGGTAACATAGGTATTGTTCTTAATCCCGAAAAAGTTGGCTGGGCCTGCTTCATCAATATATTGCTTCTCCCTGGCATCCAAAAAAATACAGGAAGCAAAACCGTCCTTGTGGGCACGATCCCCTGCCCTCAGGCTTGCAGCATAGTTGCCGCCAACCTTGATATGCCCTGTTCCTAAGGGTGCAGCCCTGTCGTAATCCCGAACGATCTGCATCCTGACCGGATTAAAGCCTTCCTTGAAATAAGGACCCACCGGTCCTGCAAAAACCAGGAATAGATATTCGCTGGCAGGTTTGACCCCAACCTGCGCTCCCGATCCTATAAGCAAGGGGCGGATGTATAGGGAAGCTCCCTCCCCATAAGGCGGAATGAACCTTCTGTTCATCTGAACCACTTTGACCACTGCCTCCTGAAATAATTCCAGCGGCACTTCGGCCATCATGATCCCATAGGCAGAATTCCTCATCCTTTTGGCATTCTCCGCCATCCTGAAAATTCTGACCCTGCCGTCCTTGCCCATAAATGCCTTCAATCCCTCAAATGCCTCCTGTCCATAATGAAGGCAAGTGGCAGCCATGTGCAAATTGATATACTCCGAGTCGGTGACTTCCAGCGGACCCCATTTACCTTCCCTGAAATAGGTTCTAACGTTGTAATCGGTTTTGAAATAGCCGAATGGCAGGTTTTTCCAATCAATCGTTTGCATATCAGTGATTTTAAAATTTATCAGGAATTATACCCCGTAAAAATAAAAAATTTGATCGCACGATGCGGTCATCGGAAAAATATTTACACCTGCGGCTCCAACCCCTGCAACAACGAATTACTCCTTGCCGGGTTTGATGGTTAATCCTATTTTTGTACATGAAACTTTAAATGAATAGCAAAATGAATACAAAAAGGATCGCCTTGGTGTTTATCATCATCACAACAATTACCCTTGCATTTTCCGGTTGCCGGAAAGATATGGGAACCATCCCTGAGCAACCGGCAAAGACGATCAATGACCTCAAGATAGACGCATCCTTCAACTGGAAAACGACCCGCGACATGGTCCTGAATATCCAGGGCATGAAAGAACTGCCACTTCCGGTCAGTAAAACTTTCAGAGTTACGGCAACGGACCAGAATATCGTCTTCACACAGGAATTTCTCGATCTCAGGCAGGATTATGCCTTGAATTTTACCATCCCAGCCTACTTGCATGAAGTGCTGATCATTGTCGGGAGCAAAACAGATACCATCCCTTTAACCGGTCAGGTTC
>CAYWHQ010000247.1:0-5006 GCA_964457665.1 uncultured Prolixibacteraceae bacterium
GGGAGGTAGGGAGGTAGGGAGGTAGGGAGGTAGGGAGGTAGGGAGGTAGGGAGATATTGATAGATTGTTAAAAACTTTTCATTGATTTTTGTTCACCTTTGGAGATTTAATGGATTAATGTCAAAAATTCATTTATGGACAATAAGGAACAATTCGCCTGAAAGCCAGGGATCTGGATGTTTATAAACGGGCGTTCAATTCCGCCATGGAAATATATCAACTGACAAAATCATTTCCCGGAGAAGAAAAGTATTCCCTGACTGATCAAATTAGAAGATCATCCCTTTCCGTTTGCAGCAATCTAACGGAAGGATGGCATAAACGCAGATATCCTGCAGCCTTTATCCATAAACTGACAGATTCGCTCCAGGAAGCAGCAGAAACCCAAACCTGGCTGCAGTTTTCACTGGCATGTAATTGTATCAACCAAGGTACTTATGATAAGTTAATGATTCAGTATGAACAAATTATGGCACAATTAATCACCATGCAAAACAAAGCAGCTGCTTTCTGCTCAAAAAAATAATCCCTACCTTCCTACCTTCCTACTTTCCTGCAAAATCACCTAAAGCCCGCTTAACATCCTCATAATCAAAACAGACCGGCAACATCGGATAGTCGCTGATTACCTTCTCCGGCGGGCGAAAGAGGATTCCGCGGTCGGCCTGCTGCAGCATGGAGATGTCGTTGTACGAATCGCCCATGGCGATGACCTGATACTTCAGGCTTTGGAGGGCCTCCACCGTGCGGCGTTTGGGATCGGGCTGACGGAGCTGGTATCCGGTGATCCTGTTGGTCTCATCCATCACAAGGGTGTGGCAAAACAAGGTGGGTCGGCCGAGTTGTTTCATCAAAGGATCGGCAAACTGGATAAAGGTGTCGGAGACAACGATAAGCGGGGTTCGCTCCTTAACCCATTCTATGAACTCCAGTGCCCCTGGCAGCGGCCTGATCTGTGCAATAACCTCCTGGATGTCGTGAAGCTTCAGCCCATGCTCATCGAGGATCTTCATCCGGTAGTGCATGAGTTTGTCGTAGTCGGGTTCGTCGCGGGTGGTACGGCGCAATTCAGGGATACCGGTTTTTTCGGCGACATTGATCCACACTTCGGGAACAAAAACGCCTTCGAGGTCGGAACATACAATGAACATGGCTGTCAGGTTAGAGTGTTAAAACCAGGTGCAGATAACAGATAGTTTTTAAAGGCTTGATAATCATTTTCGAGATGTTCCGACTGTTCGGGGAGGTGGTCGATACCGGTCAGGCTGGGAGGTAAAGGCGGTTCAATCCCCAGTATCCGGGTGATCTCTTCCGGAAACTTGGCCGGATGGGCTGTTTCAAGTGAGATACAAAGCTGATCGGGCCGGTCGTCGGCCGGATGCTGCTTCAGATACTCCTGCAATCCTGCCCATCCCACCGCGCCGTGCGGTTCCAGCAAAGTGCCGTATTGCCGGTAAGCCGAAGCAATGGTCTCTCTGGTCTGCTCATCGGAAATACTTACTGACCAAATCTCCCTTCTCATAACCTCCAGCAATGCATTCCTGATGATCTCTCCTTTTTCGTTCATCTGCCCCCCGTAAAGATCCACCAGCCGTGCGAGGTTGCTCGGGTGTCCCACGTTCATGGCACTGGAGATACAGTTGCGTGAGGGCTCGATCTTTTCGTAGCCTCCGGTATTCAGATAATTCGGGAATTCATCATTGCCGTTGGTGGCGATCACGAACTTTTTCACCGGGAGCCCCATCTTCATGGCAAGGACGCCTCCCATCATATCCCCGAAGTTGCCGGAAGGTACGCTGATGATCGCGTGGTCGTCTCCTTCCTGCAAACGGGCCCATGCATAGAAGTAATAGACGATCTGGGGGATGAGCCGTCCAATGTTGATAGAGTTGGCCGAGGAGAGGTTCAGCCCGGCCAGTTCCGGATCGGCAAAGGCCTGCTTGACCAAGGCCTGGCAATCGTCGAACTTGGCGTCGAGACCCAGTACATGGATATTTTTCCCCAGCGTGGTCATCTGTTTCCGCTGACGGGTAGTCACCTCATTGCGGGGATATAGGATTACCACCCTGATGTTCTCCAGTCCGTAAAAGGCGCTGGCAACCGCGCTGCCGGTGTCGCCGCTGGTGGCTGTGAGGATCAGCAGGCTGCGGTGTTCCTGCCTGAGGTAATACTGCATCAGCCGGCCCATCATCCGGGCGGCGAAATCCTTGAATGAGGCAGTAGGGCCCTGGTCGAGGCGTAAAATATAGCGGCGACCCGTGACCTGCTCAATCGGAATGTCGAAATCATAGGCATCGCACGTGATACGGCGAAGCTCCTCCGGATCGATCTGCCCTCCCAGAAATCTTCTTGTCACATCAAAGGCTATCTCATGATAAGGCATTCCGGCATACGAGTTCAATGCCTCCGCCGGGATCACCGGGATGATCAGCGGCATATACAAACCCCGATCCGGGGCCTGACCCCTGAGAAGAGCCGTCCGGAAATCCACCTCCTCCGCCTGGTGGTTGGTGGAATAAAAAGAGACAGGAAAAATCATGGCGTTTCAGCTTTCTTTCCTGATTGCGGCAGAGGATGCCCCACCGGCAGAATAGGCAGGTGAGGTAAAATGAACCTTTTTGCCGTCCAGGGTGGCAAGCGCCCTGTCGAGGTCGGCGATCACATCGTCGTGGTGTTCAGCTCCCACACAGAGACGGATCAGGTTGGGCGGGATCTGGGCCAGCCTCCTCCCCTCCTCTCCCTGCTGTGAATGGGTCGAAATGGCCGGTATGGTGGCTACCGACTTGATCCTTCCCAGGTCGGTTGCGCGCCAGATTCTGGTAAAGGCATCGAAGACGGTGCGTGCTGCGGGAGCGCCCCCGCGGATATTAAACGACATCAGGTGGCCGTAACGGTTAACGGGTTTCCCGTAGAAATCGTCGTGGACGGCATCGGCCAGCCACATGTACCGCGAAGCAAGCTCATGGAGCGGGTGCGCCGGCAACCCGAGATACTCCACTTTCTCCACGTGTTTGTGCTGTAACAGGAACTCTGCCACCTTCAGGGTATTCATGCTTACCCGGTCCATCCGCATGCGGATCGTGCGGATATCGTTCAGCGCCATCAGGGCATTGAATGGAGAGATGTTGGGACCGTTGTCGCGGTTCGGCAGTAGTTTGAGATAGGTGGCAAAATCTGCCCTCATCTCCGGGCTCCCGATCCTCGACACAATATCCTTACGGGAAATGATGGCACCGCAGATCCCTAAACCGCCGGTGCCCAGCGATTTGGTGACCGACTGCACCACAACGTCGGCGCCATGGGCAAGAGGCCGGAGAAGAGCCGGAGTGGCCACCGTCGAATCCACGATCAGCGGAATCCCGTAACGGTGCGCAAGATCAGCCACCGCCTTGATATCGAAAAAGGCCTGGCCGGGATTACTGGGCAACTCCCCGTAAAGGAAACGTGTGTTGTCGTCAATCAGTTTTTCCCACTCATGGATGTCGGAGGAGTGAACCACCTTGCGCCATTCGATCCGGCGTTCGGTATCTTTCCTGATCGAAAACTGCTGGAAAGTGCCTCCATAGACCTGTGTGGTGGCCACAAAATTCATTGGAGCATCCGGATGGGCAGGATCGGCTGTCAGAAAAGGATCAACCGCGCTCTGTATGGCAGCCATCCCCGAGGAGGTCGCCACACAGGAGGTTTCAAGTCCTGTCTCATATCCCTCCAGCAGGGCCAGTACCCCCTCCAGGTAATACATCGATGGATTGGCAATCCTCGAATAACACCAGGTGGGAACCTGGTAGCCGAGTGCAGCCTCCATCTCATCCGAGTCGCGGTATGCCTGCGATGTGGAGAGGTAGAGCGGCTCGATGATGGAACCCTGATTGAAATCCAGCGCCTCCTGCATGGAGTAAATGCCGTGTACGGCAATCGTGTCGAACCGGCACTGCATCATTGCTTTCCTGTGCCCGGCATGCCATTGGGCAGCTTCCTCAGCCGCCTTAAGGTAGTGATTGATCCCGGTGTTTCCCATGGTACAAGTTTGTTAAAATTTTCACCGATAAATTTAGAAATTTGTAACACACCAGCTCAAAAAAATGAAATACCTTTATTCACGTTGATTTTTTTCCATGAAAAGATTGTTTATTATCCTCCTCAGCCAGGTGTTCATCCTTCCCGCCATGTCACAGGAGCCGATTCTCGACGGTTACATCCGCGAGGGTTTGTCCAACAATCTCGCTTTGAAACAGAAACTGCTGAACTACAACCGAAGCCTCCAGTCGCTCAATCAGGCCAGGGCGCTCTTCTTTCCCGACATCGGTTTCTCAGCGCGGTTTACCGTGGCCGACGGTGGCAGATACATCGACTTCCCGGTGGGCGACCTGCTCAATCCAGTCTATTCCACCCTCAATGAACTTACCCACTCCCAGAAATTCCCGCAGGTGGAGAATCAGGAGGTGTATTTCGTGCGGCCCACCGAACAGGAGACAAAATTCTCCCTGCTCCAGCCGCTGTTCCGGCCTGACCTCTTTTTCAACTTCAAAATCAGAAAAAACCTCTCTGATGCAGCATTCATCGATGTATCCATATACCGGCGCGAACTGGTAAAGGAGATAAAAACCTCCTGGTTCAACTACCTTAAAACCCTAAAGGCACTGACACTCTTTGAAAACACCCTCAGACTGGTAGGCGAGAATGTCAGGGTCAATGAAAGTCTATACCGGAACGACAAGGTGACCTACGATGTGGTGCTCCGGTCGCAGGCCGAATTCAGCAAGGTGGAGAGACAACTGGCCGAAGCAGCCAACTATCATGAACGGGCAAAGGGTTATTTTAATTTCCTTCTGAACCGCCCGCTAAAATCCGGGATCCTGGTTCCCGAATACGAGGCGATCATCCTCCACCCTGAAATGGAAGAGGAGCATGCCCTGCGTCTGGCACTCACAGCAAGGGAAGAACTTTCGCGCCTCAGAGAATACCTGAACGCCGGTGAAAACAGTCTGAGACTCTACCGCTACAAT
>CAYWHQ010000248.1:0-4967 GCA_964457665.1 uncultured Prolixibacteraceae bacterium
GAGGAGTTTCTCCGTGGAATAGAACTGTCCGTCTTCGTACTGACCGACGGCAAGGACTACATGATACTTCCGGAAGCCAAGGATTACAAAAAGATAGGAGAAGGCGATACAGGTCCCAACACAGGCGGAATGGGGTCCGTTTCCCCGGTTTCGTTCGCGACACCCGACTTCATGTCCAGGGTCGAACAGCGCATCATTCAACCCACCATCCGGGGATTGCAGAAGGAAGGGATCGACTACCGCGGATTCATCTTCTTCGGCCTGATGAACTGCAACGGAGATCCTTCCATGATCGAATACAACTGCCGGATGGGAGATCCCGAGTGCGAATCGGTCCTCCCCAGGATCGGAAACGATCTCCTTGATTTGTTTCAGGCCGTGGCAGACCAGTCGCTCGCCAGGCACCAGCTTCGTACCGATCCCCGTACTGCCGCCACCGTGATGCTCGTCTCAAAAGGCTATCCGGGGGATTATGCCAAAGGATTCCGGATTGAAATCCCGGAGCCGGTTTCGGACAGCATCCTCTTTCATGCCGGCACCATCCCCGGTACGGAAAAGAATTCGGTTTTCACCTCCGGCGGACGTGTGATGGCCGTTACCTCACTGGCCGGCAAATTGAGCGAAGCGCTTTCCATCAGCTACCGGAACGCGGAAAAGATCGAATACACCGGAAAACATTACCGAAGAGATATAGGCTTTGACCTATGCTGATCCGCTTTTACAGCGCAAGTTTTCCCGGTCAGTTTGCCACCGTGCTGCTGACCGGAATGCTCCTCTGGAGCAGGGCTTTCATTTTTCCGCCGCAGATGCCGGCACCCGACGGCCCCGGACCGCTCTATCCCCTTCTATACAGCCTCCTGGTCAGCCTCCCTCATGTTGCCACGTTCACCGCATTTGTGCTGATGGCCATCTCCGCCTTCTGGATCAACCGGATATTGACCTCCCACCACCTGATACCCAAAAACTTCTCCTTGCCCGCGCTCCTCTTCCTGGTGCTGGTTTCACTGTCGCCACCCCTCCTGACCCTCACACCCGGAAATATCTCGCTCTTCCTGCTCATACCGGTTCTGCAAAATATGTTGACTGCCTACGACAAACCCGCAAACCTCGACCTCGTCTTTTCGGCCTCCTTCTTTATCGGACTGGCATCGCTGTTCTACCCTCCCTTTCTAATTTTCTTCGGATATATCCTTCTGGGATTCATCATGTTCCGTACCGGAAACAAGAAGGAATGGATCGCCTCCATCCTCGGTACGGGAACCCCTTTCCTTTACCTGCTGGTCTGGTACATCTGGACCAACGATCTTTACCAGGGTTTCGGGAGATGGAGCGCCTTCTTTTCCGATCCTTTCTTATATCCTCTTCGCATCAGCGACGACTTCTGGATCATCACCGGCCTGACCACGCTATGGGCAATCTGGTGCCTCTACAGGGTGTTCCGGAAACCCATGGAAAAAACCGCTGCGATGAGGGCTAAAACCTATTTCTTTTTCTGGACGATCCCCTTCACTTTTATCTCCTACATCTATGCCAGGTCACTCGCCGAAACGCACCTTGTGCTCTTTGCACCTGCCTTCACCCTCCTCTTCAGTGCCGCTCTGACCGGCCTTCGTAAGAGAAAGCTGGCTGATGTTGCGCTGGGATTGTATATCTTGTTCGTACTGTTAAACAATATCCTGTTGCACCAACTGATCGACCTCTGATATGCTACGTTCCAGTTACTCCGGAACAATGACCGAAGCCGGATGCGATGAAGCCGGAAGGGGATGCATTGCGGGTCCCGTATTCGCCGCTGCGGTGGTCTTTCCGCCCGGTTATACCCATCCGGATATCAACGACTCGAAACAGATGACCCCATCCTCCAGGGATTCGTTACGGCAGATCATTCTCCGCGATGCGGTGGCCTGGGCCGTGGAAATGGTCGATGCAGAAGAGATCGATCGTATCAATATCCTCCGGGCTTCCATCCTGGCGTTCCATAAAGCCCTCGAGAAACTGACCCCCCGGCCTGAACTGATCCTGGTCGACGGAAACAGGTTCAAACCCTTCCGGAATATACCTTACCACTGCATCATCCGGGGCGACGCCACTTTCCTGTCCATCGCCGCCGCATCCATACTGGCCAAGACTTTTCGTGACGACCTGATGATCTCGCTCCATCATAAGTATCCCCAATATGACTGGTTGCACAACAAGGGATACCCCTCTGCAAAACACCGTAAGGCAGTGGAAACTGAAGGCCTCTCCCCTTTCCACCGCCGGAGCTTTAAGCCCTGTAACCAGATCACTATGGATCTGAGAATCCCTGAGCCATGAAACATATCCGCTGGTATATCCTTACAACCCTGATTCTGGCGCTCCTGGCAGGATCTGCCTACATCACCTGGCGCCTGCTGGAACGTTCGGGCCATCCACCCGAATCACCCCTCACCGCCATACCAGGAAATACCTCCGCAATCCTGCGGATCAACCGCCCCATACACCTCTGGAATACACTTCATACCCGCAACCTGATCTGGAAACATATTTCGGGTTACCCGGGAATGTCGACACTGAACCAGGAACTCATCCGGCTCGACTCCATGGCAAGAAAGAACCTGGATATATCTGGGATCATCGAACAGAACAGCCTCTATATCGCCGTTACCCTCAGCGGCAGAAGCACTTTCGGCCTTTTATACCTGACATCCGTGGCAGGCAAGGATCCTGCACGGCAAATCCTGAAATTCATCAGAAACTACAGCGACCAGAAAGCAATCATCATTTCAACACCATACGCCGGAACAGAACTCTACCGGGTACAGATCAGCAAACAGGCCGGACCTTTCTTTTTTTCTGTCTTCAAAGGAGTTGTGGTGGCCAGTATTCATGCCGACCTGGTTAAGAAATCCATCGACCGGCTATCGCTGAACGCCCCGGGGCTGTTATCCTCCGGATTCAGACAGGTGGAAGCAACTACCGGAAAAAAAGCTGACGCCAATCTTTTCATAAACTTTCGCTTTTTATCGATGTTTCTGTATAAACACTCCCGCTCCGAATATGTGCCAGCCTTGCTCAGGTTTTCACGTTTTGCCGACTGGATGGGAGCCGATCTCATCCTGAAGGACGACGAAGTACTGATGGGAGGTTTTACGGTAGCCAGTGATACCAGCCTGCATTACCTTTCCCTGCTGGATGACCAGAAACCCCAGAAAATAACGGCCACAAACCATATTCCATCCTCCGCCTCCTGGTTCGTCTGCCTGGGACTGGAAAATCCTGCCTACTTCCTGCAACAGTTCCACGGAAGGATAACTTCAGAAGATCCGATGTACGCCGGAAGATCGGCACTGGATGAGATGAACCGGAAATACCGGACCAGTCTGATCCAGCATTTTCTACCCTGGATGGGAAACCAGGCCGCTGCTTTTTCAATGAAACCCGCTCCTGAAGAATCCGGATACAAAACATTTGCCCTCTTCAGGGCATCCGATCCCAGGATGGCCATCCGATACCTCGACACCCTTTCCCGTAAAACCGGAAACCGGCCTGATTCAATAAAATTCGGGAATTACAGGATCTATGGAATATATCTCAGGGGTGTTATCCCCGCGGTTTTTGGTCACCTTTTCCATCAGGCGGGGGAGACATACGCCGCCATCGTGCATGATTTCATCCTCACCGCACCCGACCTGACATCCATGAAAAGCGTACTGGATATGATCTCCGACCGCCAGACGCTGGCCGAAGATGCGGTGTACAAGAATTTCTCAGAGGAATTTTCCGCACCATCCAATATACTGTTTTTCTATAATCCGCAGACCGGAAATCCTTTGCTCAGGAACCTGCTTAGCGACGAGTTCAGAAATTCACTTCGACCTGCATGGGACAGCCTGATAAAGTTCGAGGGATTATCTTTCAGATTCATCACCCGGGAGGAGTTCTTCTATACTTCAGGTTTCCTCAGATACAATCCCAGACTGCAGCCCAGAGGGCCGCTCCAATGGGAAACAATCCTCGATACAACCATCACGGGAGGACCGCAGATCGTACAAACCGGCAAAAGCGGCAAAAACGGCATCCTCGTGACCGATACAGCCAACAACCTCTATTTCGTCGACGCAGAAGGAACCATCCGGTGGAAAATCCATTTCATGGGACGACTGCTCAGCAGATTCATTCCCCTGAATATCAGAAATGAAGACAGCACACATTTCCTTTTCAACACCGACTCCCATCTATACCTGATCCGGTCCGACGGTATCGCGGCCCCCAGATTCCCGATGCGGTTCCCGATTCCGGCCACCAGCCGGGTAACCCTGGCTGATTTCGGAATTCCTTTCAACTACTTTATTTTTGTCGCGCTCAATGACCGGCGAATATACCAGTTCAACCTGGAGGGAAATTCAGTGCTCACATGGAACAGACCTGTAATGGAATATCCGGTGACAGGTCCGGTCGACCAGGTTCACTTCCGCAACCGCGATTATATCTGCATCCGTTCAGAGGGGGGAGAGGCTGAAATTGTTAAGCGATCCGGTAATCCGGCATTCCGGTTCCGCCCGCCCTTCCGGAAAGCCCCCGGAACAGGATTCCACATCAACCGATCCAACAAAAGGGGTATCCTGCTGACCACGGATGAACAGGGGAATGTCGTCTACATCAGGGATGACGGAAGAACCTCGGTTACCCGGCTGCGGCCGCTCAACAAGAATCATTATTTTTTCTATGAAGATATTACCGGCAGCGGCAGCCATGAATTCATTTTCATTGACCGCTCAAGTCTCTTCTTTTATGACCGTGACCTGAAAATGATCTACCACTTTACCTTCCGGAGGGAGATCACCACACCCCCTTTTCTGGTGAAAATCCCAGGAAAGAAACCCATGGTGGGGGTAACCATCCCTGCCACACGTGAACTTTTTCTGTTCGATGGAAAAGGATCAATAAGAATGGAACCAGGGATCCGCGGCACTACCATGTTTGAC
>CAYWHQ010000249.1:0-4945 GCA_964457665.1 uncultured Prolixibacteraceae bacterium
TGTTGATGTCGGTGAGTTCGAACTCTCCTGATTTGCCCCGTGAATGTTGCAGCATTCCCTTCACAATGCTGGCGGCTCTTTTTCCGTGCTCATTGATTTTTTGGACGTTTCCGCGAATCATCTCCACCACTTCGAAGATGTTCCCGGCAGTTTCGGGAGAGATGAGATCACGTACCTCTTCCGCGTATCCTTTCAGTTCGTCAGCCAATTCAACCGACAGGGCGGAAAAATTGTTGACGAAATTCAGGGGATTCTGTATTTCATGAGCAATGCCGGCAGTCAGCTGTCCGAGCGAGGCCAGCTTCTCGGATTGTATCAGCTGATCCTGAGTCTCTTTCAGGTTGTTGAGGGTAGATTGCAGGTCGGCCAGAATGCGGGTCTTGATAAAGGCTGAGATGATATGCTCCTTGGAATTCCTGATGAAATTAAGGTCCTGCTCCGTAAAAGCCTCTTCACGGGTCATATTTTCCAATATTAAAAAGGCTTCCACCTTGTTTTCAACCCGTATAACCAGTATCAGCATCGAACGTGGCAGTTCCATTTCATCCAGGGCCGGGATGCCGGTGAAGTTTGAGAAGTCGCGTTTCAGAAAGATGTCTTCATAGATCTCTTCCGATCCGCTGATATAACGCTGCTCAGCCTGATCAAGTGTCAGATGAACCTGTTCGAGGCGTTGCACATCCCACCCGAAACTGGCAGTGAACCTGAAAAGGTTAAGATCCTTGTCGAACACCAGCGCTGCGGAGTTTTCGACTGCCCTGATCATTCTGATCTTCTCCAGCAGCGACTGCAACAGGTTCTGGAAATGTATCTCCGAATTGATAGCCTTTACCACACGGTTGATCTTCTCCAGTTCTTCATTTTTAAAGGTGAGTTCTGCCGATTGCTTTTCAATCTCCTCTTTCTGCTGAACCACTTCTGCCGTACGGTCGGAAATGGTTTTTTCCAGTACCTGTTTTTCCCTTACCAGCTGGCGGTTTCTGAAGACCACGATCAGCCAGACCAGTCCACCGGCAAGGAAAGTGTAGAAGATATAGGCGTACCATTTTCTATACCAGGGTGACTGGATCACAAAGGTAAATCGAGCGTCCTGGCTGATCTGATGATATAAGTTTTTGGCCCGCACCCTGAAGGTATATTTACCGCTGTGGAGGTTGGTGTATTCTTTCCGGGTTATAGTGGTCCAGTCTGACCAGGTATCCTCGAATCCTTCGAGGTTCCATGAATACAGGATATCGCCACGGGCAGAAAAGTATGGTGCAGCAAATTCAAAGGCAAGACTGTTCTGTGCGTAGGGCAGGGTCAGGGGAACCGTGTGGGCCTGGTGGTTGTCGTGACCGGAATCACCTCCAAATATCACTGAATCAGCGCCGGCTGTAATTTTTCTTATCATGGCAGGGCGCATCACCGTGCTGATCCCTTTTACATCCTTTCTGTAACGGATCAGACCATGCGGTCCCCCCAGCCAGGTCACTCCCTCGTCGTCAGGATAGATGGCCTGAATAGGAATATCGGCAATAGGCAGGTAGGGTTCGGAGATTTTAATGTAACCCTGGCCGGAATTCCGGTAGAAGGCGATGTTTTTATCATCGCCTTCCGTGATCCAGAGATTTCCGGCAGCATCTTCTGCAATATAGGAGAACCAGGATTGACCCGGGATTTCAGGAACGATCTTCAGACTGGTAGGACTGAATTGCCCGGCGGCCTGATCCCACGGATACAGGCCAGTGGAGGTTGAAACCACCAGATTCCCCCGGATCAGGTTCAGGAAATGCCCCGAAATCTGCGGAAGTCCTGAGGTAGTATCATAGTAGTGGATCGTTTGGTTGTTTCTGACACTGAGAATACGTCCCGACACGGTAACCCCCCATAGGGTGCCATGCCGGTCGCTGACCATCCACCGGATCTCTTCGTCAGTTTTCGCGATCAGCATTGTCTGCCATGCGTTGTCCCTCTTGAAGGACCGGTAAAGTCCGTCGGTTCGTCCGATATAGATTTCCGAAGGGTTGCCGTGCGATGCGGCAAGGGCCATGCAAAGATCTGCCATAAGCAGTCTTGCCCCGGGAGGATCTATCTTGTACAGGCCCTGTGTAGTGGCAGCCAGCAGTTCCTGCCCGGTATTGAGCAGCGACCAGCTTGCCGTGATGATCTCTCTGACCGGGACGAAATACCCTTTGTCATGATCAAGTGAGTAAACACCCTCGTAGGTCGATACCACGATCTTGCCACGGTGCCGTACTATGCCGGAGATGCCGCCCGTGAGGTTTTTCCGTTCGTCGAATACCGAAAAGGGTCCGGGCGTTTCGATGGCGGCAATCCCGTTATTGAGGGCCACCCACAGCAGGTTGTCATCTGCAACATGCAACGCGTGCACATATTCATTCACCAGCCCGCTCTCCCTGTTGATTACCTGGATAACCTCACCCGTCTGACCGGTAATGATGATTCCTTGTCTGCTGGTTCCAAAAGCATAGGTACTGTCCTGCAGCATCACGGCATCGGTGATCAGATTCTCCAGAAAGAAAGGATCGGATCGTGTAAAGATGTCGACGACCTGGAGATTTTCCTCCAGCGCGTATAGCCCCTGGGAACCGGTGGCGATCAGGATCCTGTTTCCCGGGTAAGGCAGCATGGCCATGATCCTGATGGCTTCGTTGAACTCTTCTCCTCCTTTGACCGGAGTGACCGTTCCGTTGTTGAAAAAGGTCAGGCCGGTTCCTCTGATCTGAAGAAAAAGTCTGTCACGGACAAAATACCCGGCGATGATTTCCGTATCCGGTTTCCAGGTATCCATGACGCCGTTTTGAAGAATAAAAAGGATGCGGTCGGAGATAAAGTAGGTTGTTTCATTATGGCAATAAATGTCAGTGATATCCCGGAACAGAATCCCTTTCAATGAATCCGGAAGGAGCGAACGGAACTTAAGGTTTCCGGCCTGGTCGGGTTCAAGCAATCCCAGTTCGCCCCTGGCACCCGCATAGATCCTTCCGCTTTCATCAGAAGCCAGGGCCGTGACTCTTGATATCTTTTCCGTCTCAATCAGTCTCCACGATGCGCCGTCAAATTGGAGTATCCCGGCGAAGTTACCGAAGTACATGATGCCATGACGGTCCTGTGCCACAGCGAAATTCTGGGTGTGTGCATGGTAATCACCGGTCGTGTAATTCTTAAGGAAAGGGTACCCTGTTTCCGGGTGACCGGTGTGCTGACCTGTAACCTTAATGAATAACACACAGGCAATAAGAATGTATGCTGTTTTCCTGATCTGTTTCATATCAGCTTTTTTCTTTCATTAAATGGTCAAGATACCGCTCCGTAAGGATTGGATTTCCGGCAACAAAGTCAAGAATCAACTCTTTCGGGATATCCTCTCCGGGATATTGCTGCAGCCTGGTGGCCAGGGGCAGCAACTGATGGTCTGATACCGGCGCAAGCCAGGGAATCTCTTTGATTGTTTTTTGAAGATCAAAGATCAGTCTGTAGGCTGATGGAGGCTCATAGGGCATGTGGCGGCTGTATATTTGCAGTGTTTTTTGATAATATCCGGGATTTTTCATCATAAGGGCCCGGCCGGCTACCTCGCTGACAACCTTTTCGGGATGGAGCATGTTAGCTGCCAGGATTCGTTCAGTGTCCATACCGTCCGGATCATGAAGACGACCAAGAATATCCAGCGCGCATGCTCTGGTCCAGGGATTGACCCACGAAGATTTCTGTTGCACGATGGATCGGATTCTGTCAGCGACCGATAGCTTTTCCTGAGGGAAACGGTATCTGAACCGCTGCAGCTTTTCATAGATGGTGATATCCTCAAAGAGCGGGAAAAACAGTTCTTTGATCTCGTCCGATACGGTCATGTCGCAGATCTCCAGGGCATAGATCCTGGCCTTGCGGTCCTGGCTTTCGATGGATTCACGGATATGTCGTATGGTCTGGGATTCGTAGAGCAACGACAGCAGCAGGAAGAACAGTTCCTTGCGCTCTTCCATCTCCTGCAACAACGATTCCTGCAGGATGGTACAATCGGGAGTGTTCCCTATGCCCGTCAGGCAAGCCATGATCCATACGATCGACCGGATCACCTCTTCGATGGTTTGCCGGATATAGGGGCTTTCCGAGGCGGAGGTACGGTACTCAAGATTGCACAGGGATTGCAGAACCTGTGTCCGGACTTCATGGTCGGAATGGTTGATTTTCGACCGGAGGTATTTGATGGCTCTGTCACCTCCGGTTGCTTCAAACAGCCGGATGATCCTGATCCTGGCCAACCTGTGGTCGGCGAGTTTTTCAAATTCCCTTTCAACCTCATCCACCACTGCATCACCGCCCATTTTAAGGGCTATGAAAGCTGCCGTCGCCATCTCCGCTGACTTCAGTTGTTCGATTACGGCTGGCCACAGTTCCTGCCGGTGCATTCGTCCGGCTGAAATGACGGCGGCTCTCCTCACAGCCGGTACAGGATCCTTGAGGAGGGTGTGAATGATCCGGTAGGAGAGGAACCGGTTGGAGGTACCCAGTAATCGTGCTGTTTTTGTACGTATGGCAGGATCGGGGTGGTGTGCCATGGCGCCCCATTTTTCGGGGGATATCATGGCAACTTCCGTTAGCTCATTAATGGTTGCGTTCAACGTATCCGCCAGGATGCTGCCGGGATTTGTGTTCCGGACAGCAATGAGCATCTCCCTGCAGGTGACCAGTTTTTCATGACGGATGTATTCCAGGGTTGTTTGACGGAGCTGCTCCGGCGCATGCAGAAAACAATATCCGGCGGCCTTTTCAGCCTGCACAGGCGATAAATAGTGATATACACCGAATACCCCTGGAAAGGTGGCTGCATTTGTACGGCACAAACGTTCCTGCATTTCCTGTATTGCAGTATGGTCTTTTCTGTCAGACAATACGGGCATGATTGCCAGTTTCTGCTTGATAAAGCTCCGGTATGCCT
>CAYWHQ010000250.1:0-4928 GCA_964457665.1 uncultured Prolixibacteraceae bacterium
TTCAGTGGTAATGCTTTCGCGAAACCACAGGAGGAAAAACCCAGAGATAAGGCCTCCCCGACAATAATTTCTTTCGGGGTGAAGGAAGTGTCATCCGGTAGCTTTTTATCGTATGGCAATCAATACCGAAGGTCTGAACTCAGAACAATAAATCCTCGCCTCCCGTGTGTATCTTTCCAAGATGCCTGTATGCAAGTTCGGTGACCTCCCGGCCACGTGGGGTACGCATCAGGTAGCCCTCTTGGATCAGAAACGGTTCATATACCTCTTCGATCGTCCCGGCATCCTCCGAAACAGCAGTGGCAATGGTATTGAGTCCTACCGGTCCACCACGGAACTTATCAATGATGGTCGATAAAATGCGGTTATCCATTTCATCCAATCCGTGCCGGTCGACATTCAGCGCCGACAGGGCATATTGGCTGATGTCCAGGTCGATCGTTCCGTTTCCTTTGATCTGCGCGAAATCCCGAACCCTGCGAAGCAGCAGGTTCGCGATCCTGGGGGTTCCCCGGCTCCTTCTGGCAATCTCCAGCGCTGCTTCTGAAGTGACCATTACCTTAAGAATATCCGCTGAACGGCGGATGATCTTTTCGATTACAGGGGCCTCATAATAGGAGAGCCTGGAGTTGATACCGAACCGGGATCGCAATGGCGCCGTAAGCAAACCGCTCCGGGTAGTGGCACCAACCAGGGTGAAAGGATTCAGTTTTAACTGGATCGAACGGGCGTTAGGCCCCGACTCTATCATGATGTCGATCCGGTAGTCCTCCATGGCCGAATAAAGATACTCTTCCACCACCGGGGAGAGACGATGGATTTCGTCAATGAAAAGAACATCGTGCTCTTCCAGGTTTGTCAGTAAACCGGCAAGGTCTCCGGGCTTATCAAGCACCGGACCGGAAGAGACCCGGATATTCACCTTCAGCTCGTTGGCAATGATGTAGGCCAGAGTGGTTTTGCCCAGGCCTGGCGGCCCGTGTAGCAAGACATGGTCAAGTGGCTCGTTCCGCTGACGGGCAGCCCTGACAAAAATCTTCAGGTTCTCTACGATTGCATCCTGTCCGGCAAAATCAGGAAATGCCGACGGACGCAAAGCTTTTTCAAACTCCTGCTCCGAACTGCTGAGCTTCTTTCCGGTCGGATCCAGCATCTCATTCATGAAACAAAGGTAAACAAAATGGGTTTTTTTTGATTTCTGATCTACTTTTAATATCTTTACCATGTTATTAAAACCCGGTGCTTTATGAATCCGATCATTGTTGCGGTAGATTTCTCCAACACCTCCATCCATGCCGTTGAGTATGCCATACCGCTGGCAAACCGTTTCAAATCCGACCTTCTGATGGTCTGGGTCGATAAGATCTCCTCCGCCGAATCTCTCTATCCCGATACCTCCAATGAAAACCGCATGGAAGCAAGGAAAAGATTTGAAGAGATGATCCGTCAATACCATAAACGGCTCAGCAAGGATGTCACCATGGATTTTAAACTCAGGAAAGGCAAGATCTACCATGAGGTTGAGAACCTTGCACGCACTGTCGATGCCAGTCTCATCATTACCGGGGCACACGGTATTTCAGGGTACGAGGAATACTGGATCGGCAGCAATGCCTATAAAATCGTCACCTATGCCACCTCCCCCGTCATAACGGTAAGACACGATTTTTCCATTAAAAAATCCATGGACCTAATTGTGGTACCCATTGACAATTCCCCAGAAACACTGCACAAACTCCCGTTCGTCGTCCGTATCGCGGAAATGTTCAGGTCAACCATCCACCTGGTTACCACCCATTCGTCGCACCTTAAATCGATTCAACGAATCGCCGAAAAATATACCCAGGTAGCACAGGAGTATCTCAGCCGAAACGATATAAAATATATCCAGGACGAAATCGTTTCCAACGACATTACACGTGATATGCTCCGTTACAGCTCACAGGTCGAAGCCGACCTGATTACAATCATGACGGAACAGGAAACGCCCTCAAACATCCTGATGGGTCTCTATGCCCAGCAGGTGATAAACCAATCCCCAATTCCGGTACTGAGCATCCGGCCTCAGGAAGACTTTATTCTCTGATTTTTTATGAAAGCCACTACAGTCATAGTGCTGATGACCCTCCGGATCATGTTGTCGCCCGCAGCGGCACAGGATTCTTTGGTTATGTTGCCCGAACGGACCGTTGGAGTTGTAATACAGGATCCACGGGTTACCGACCTGATCGACCTGCACCGGGAGGTCAACCGAAAAATAAATGGAATGGAAGGATACCGGCTGCAGATCTTCTTTGATTCGGGAACCGACTCTAAAAGCCGTGCCCTGGAAGCCGCCTCAACCTTTCAGCAGATGTTTCCGGAAGTATCCGTTTATCTTTCATTCCAGAGTCCAAACTACAAGGTCCGGGTGGGCGACTTCCGCACCCGGCTAGATGCCATTTGGTTCCTTCAGTCCATCATGATCGATTATCCCAATGCCTTCATCATAAGTGACCGGATCAATTTACCCAAAGTGGAATGATTAATAACACTCTCAACCATGAAAAAGATTCTTGTTGCCATAGATTTTTCGGAATGCTCTATCAATGCCTTCCTGCATGCTGTTTCTATCGCCCAGCATTGCAATACAGACCTGCACCTTATCTGGGTCGACAGAACAGGATCTGAAAAAGAGAAATTCGCCGGTGGCAGCGCTGACCCTTCCGGCGAGGTAAAGACGGCTTTTGAGGAGATGGTGACCAAATATCAGCCTGAACTGCCTGGGAATAAGATCACCTGGGTCATACGAACCGGAAAGGTTTACAGTGAAGTTGCTGCCGAAGCAAAAAGTTCCGGGGCAATCCTGACAGTGGCTGGTACCCATGGCGCATCAGGATTTGAGGAGTTCTGGATCGGGAGTAATGCCAACCGTATCATTGCCGCCTCCCCATGCCCGGTGATCACAATCCGGGGCGGAATAAACATCCGGCGCCCCCTGACCAATATCGTAATGCCTATCGACAGTACACTGGAAACACGTCAGAAAGCTCCTTTTACCGGACAGCTTGCCAAATGCCATGATGCCAAGGTGCATATCGTCAGGATGTATACTTCCAAAGTGAAAGATATCCGCAGCAACGTCGACCTGTATGCCCATCAGACCGCACGCTATTTCGAAAAGGAGCAGATCCGTCACGACATCAGTTCGCTGGAATCAACAAACCTTTCCGACGATATGATTGAACTGGCCAGAAAACTCGACGCTAATCTGATCTCGATTATGACGGAACAGGAAACCCGTACCTCCAACCTCTGGATGGGTCCCTTCGCACATCAGACCGTGAACCACTCCCCCATACCTGTTCTTTCAATCCATCCCCGGCAGGTACTGGCGGCCGGCCAGGGTTTTTAGGTGAACAGATGAACGGGTGAACAGGAAAATTGAGAATGGAGAATTGAGAATTGAGAATGGAGAACGAAGGTTCTTTCAATTCGTAAATCGTATTTCGTAATTTCATTCGTACTTCGTAAATCGTACCTCGTAAATAAAACTTACAATCAAAAACCTGGACTTCCTTTCTGTTCACCCGTTCACTTGTTCACCCGTTCACCCGTTCACCCGTTCACCTTTAATATCTGTCAAGGCAGTTCAGATCGCTGAAGGCAACTTTCAGTCGTTCGACCATGGTTTTTTCGCCTTCACGCAGCCATACACGCGGATCGTAGTACTTCTTGTTCGGTTTGTCCTCCCCTTCAGGATTCCCGATCTGACCCTGCAGGTAGCCCTCATTCTTCTTGTAATAATTGAGAACCCCCTCCCAGTATGCCCACTGGGTATCGGTGTCGATGTTCATCTTCACGACACCATAGCCAATGGCTTCGGTAATTTTCTCAGGTTCCGAACCTGAACCGCCATGGAACACGAAGTTGACGGGATTCGGAGCGGTGTGGAATTTTTCCTGAATATATTTCTGGGAATTGTGCAGGATGATGGGTTCAAGTTTGACGTTACCCGGTTTGTAGACCCCGTGGACATTTCCAAAGGAGGCAGCAATGGTAAAGTCGGGGCTGATGCTCATCAGCGCTTCATAAGCCATGGCAACATGTTCCGGCTGGGTGTAGAGTTTGGAGCTGTCGATCCCGGTATTGTCAACCCCATCCTCTTCGCCCCCGGTTACCCCAAGTTCGATCTCCAGGGTCATTCCCATTTTGCTCATCCGCTCCAGGTATCTTTTGCAGATCCCGATGTTTTCATGCAGGGGTTCCTCCGAAAGGTCGAGCATATGCGAACTGAAAAGGGGTTTGCCGTGGGTGCTGAAATACTTTTCACCGGCATCCAGCAGGCCATCGATCCAGGGAAGGAGCTTTTTGGCTGCATGGTCGGTGTGGATGATCACCGGGATGCCATACATGTCCGCAATGGTGTGAATATGTTGAGCGCCGGCAACCGATCCTCGGATAGCAACCCGTTCGTTCTCATTCTTCAGCGATTTCCCGGCATAGAAAACCCCGCCTCCGTTCGAAAACTGAATGATCACCGGGGAGTTAACCGCTTTTGCAGCCTCCATCACGGCATTAACACTGTCGGTCCCCACAACGTTCACAGCCGGAAGGGCAAACCGGTTCTCCTTCGCAATACGGAATATCTCCTTTACGGCGTCGCCTGTGGCAACCCCGGGAGAAACTTTATCTTTAATTCTTTCTGACATAGATAGTGAGTTTTTATTTTCGGAATCAAAAATAGACATTCCGCCTGAAAAACGCCACAACATCTTTTCATCTTTAATTTTCTTATCTTTGCACTCCGGAACAGAATCAGCGAAGTATTTTTTATTTTTTGTAATTGTACTTCGTACCTCGTAAATCGTACTTTGAAACGGCTCCGTAGTTCAATGGATAGAATGACAGATTCCGGTTCTGTTGGTTGGGGGTTCGAGTCCCTCCGG
>CAYWHQ010000251.1:0-4923 GCA_964457665.1 uncultured Prolixibacteraceae bacterium
CGCCGCACCTGGTGCTGGTCACGCCGCGGCAGATCGACCTGTTCATCACCCCCGACGGGAAGTCGATGATCTTCTGTTCCGGAACGGTTAATCCGCAAGGTAACAAACCACATCCCGATTCCGACTTCCGGATATCCCGCAGAACCGGGAGTAACTGGTCAGAACCTGTTCCGTTCGCACCGGAAGCAACTTCGGAATATGAGGACTATTTCCCGGTTGTGACCGGAAGCGGCAATTTGTATTTTAACTCACAGCGGGCCGGCCGGGGAACCAATGACATTTATTGTTCAAAGTATATAAACGGAGGGTATACCAAACCCGAAAAGTTGCCCGGAACCATTAACACGCAATACCGGGAATTTGATGCTTTCGTAACTCAGGATGAAAAAATGATCATTTATTCTTCCGATCGTCCGGGTGGTTTTGGGGGCGCCGATCTTTACATCAGCCGGAAAAAGGCAGACGGAACCTGGTCGGAATCGCTTAATCTCGGAGAGAAGGTCAATTCAGAATATGCTGAATACGGGGCAACCATAACTTCTGATGGCAGATACTTGTTCTTTACAAGCAACAGGAACGAATCCGAGGATATTTACTGGGTATCGATCAAGGTCATCGAAGGTCTTCAACCTTAAAAATGATAATAGAACATGAACATATTCCGATGTATTAACAGAAACGTGAAACCGTCTTTGAAAAGGATCAGCCTCCTGGTGTTCTCGGTTCAACTGGTATTGTCGGCATTGAAAGCGTTTCCGAACAATCCGGAAGGCCATTCCGGTTATCCCGCCTTCCCCTCCGGCTGCACGGTGATCACTGTGGCAAAGGGCGATAGTGTCTTCTTCATGGGCAACGACGATTACATCAACCCTGATTCCTGGTACTGGGTCGACCCGGGTGATTCCACCAGGTACGGTGTGATCTGGGTCGGCAAACCCGATAACCCCCAGCAGGGAGTGAATGAAAAGGGATTGGCGTACGATGCCAACGGCCTGCCCCGGGTGGAGGTCAATCCGCATCCCGAGCGGTTGCCGTCGGGTGAGGAGTACCACAACCTATGCATGCAGATCATGCATGAATGCGCCACCGTGGAGGAGGTCATCCTTTGGGCAGAAACCCACCGGAGATTTCCATACATGCATGATCAGATGCATTTTGCTGACAGGACCGGCGATGCGGTGATCATCAGCGCTGGCATGGACGGCGAGATGGTCTTTACCCGGAAACCGCCGGGCGACGGGTTCCTGGTCTCCACCAACTTCAACGTGGCCAATCCTTCAAACAATACAGGTTATCCATGCTGGCGATACGATCTGGCGAATGAAATGCTGAACAGCTTAATGGAACAGGATGAGCCGGTGACCTTCGCTGATGTAGTGAAGGTAATGGATGCAGTTCACCAGGAAAAACCCAGCTGGACGGTCGAAACCATGGTAGCCGACCTTGTGAACGGGAAAGTGTACCTCTACTATTTCTATCAGTTCGACAAACCGGTGGTGCTCGATGTCAGGGAGGAGCTGCTGCATCCACGTCCGGCCGGCCCGCTGAGTGCGCTATTCCCTGAAGAGGTGAGAAGGGAGGCAGCCCGGCGGTACGAGGCGATTCAGTCTGGCGCCAGATTCCTGTGGACTGTCGCCCTGGTGTGGCTTGCGCTGGTGACCCTTTCACTGGCATTGTTCTTTGCGGTGTGCCGGCGCATCGCGAACGGCTTCAGGCTCTGGCTGCCGGTCATGATCGTTCTCGGCCCCTTTGCCCTGGTCATCCGATGCCTGGCGGTTGGAAGGAAGACCATGACCCCCTGGCGCAAAGCTCTCACGGAGACCCTCCCCGACCTCGTTCCGCTGGTCATGTCGAACACCCTTGCAATGATCATTCTCATTACCACCATGTTCAGGGGAAATGCCGGTCCTTTGCTCCAGATAACCCTGGTATTCGTGCTGCCGCTGGTTGCAGGCCTGTTGTTCCACTGGATGTATCTCGGGCCGCACAGTTCACTGCGCCCTGCGAAGTTCCTGGCGCACCGCATGGCCCAGGCGCTGGTCACCACCTTTTTAGGCCTCGGCGGGATCATCCCGGTAGCCATGCCGCTGATCAATAAGAACCTGGTGGGATCCCTCATCGTCCCCCTGTCGCCCGCAGCGGCGCTGAGCTGGTGGGCCTTCATAGCCACAGGGGCCGTTGCAGGCGGAGTGTTGGTGTCCCTTTACGAATACTGGGCGGTGAAAAGGAATTTCGTGGCCTGGACCGTGGTTGCAACCGGCGAGGGTGAGGCCGTTACTCCATCGTGGCGAAAGATCTGGTGGTGGATACCAGTCAGCCTGGTCGTTCTTTTACTCGGTTTGATCGCCGGGATCATACTTTCGAAATAACCTTCTTATGGATGCCAGCTATTATCGATACCACCATTTGGGAGTCCCGACTGCAAGGGAGCTCCCGGAGGAAGATTACATTCCGCATCTGAAATTCTATGCATCGGGATTTAAGAAGAGCCCGTTCGGAATAGAATGGATGAATTTCGATGAAGTGGCATTCATCATCGACAACGGGGCGCCTGTCGAGCTTTTGCAGTTTGATTCGGCTGAAAATGAGATTTGGCCTGATCAGGCATTGTATAGGTAAAGTGAGTAACTTTGTTTACGACAGGAAAATACTCCGTGAAAACATGATAGCTGATTTTAGAAACATGAATCCTTCCATTTTTTCCTCATGTTTGCTTGTTCTGGTCAGTTGCATTTCAACAGGTATCGTTTATTCTCAGCATTTTTCAGATGATCAAGCAACGATCGATTCCCTGATTACGATTAACAGGCTGAACGAAAATGCCATGCTGGTTTCTTTCGGAGCCGATGCCGTGACGGCCATCAGCACAATGGAGGGCATTGTGGTGATCGACGCCGGCATTTCGGCCCGGCTGACATCCAGGTACCGGAAACGGATTGAGAACGAATTTCAGCCAACCCGTTTCATGTACGTGATCAACACGCACGGGCATCATGATCATACGCGGGGGAACATCGTTTTCAGCGATGCTGTGATCATCGGACACGTGAATAGCATCCGTGAGATCGAACGGCAGAACAATAACCGGGAAAGAGCTGCAGCAAGCCTGAAGAGAATAGCCGGCGAGTACGATTTGAAACAGCAGCAATCTGAACAGGGCACGGAAGAGTGGCAAGAGAATTTCACGCAGAAGTACCGGTGTTTGTACGCCGGTGAAGACATCTCGGATTCCATCCTCATTAAAGTTCCCGACAGTGTATTTACTGACAGTCTCTCGATTCGCCTGACGGATATTACTTTTGAGATGTTTTATTTTGGCAATTATCATTCCGAAAGCGATATCCTGGTCTTTGTTCCCGAATTGAAGCTGCTGTTCACCGGCGACCTGTTCACAAGGTATGGCCGGCCGTCAGTCAACGAAAACCTTTTGCCGGATGAAGATCGCCGGAAAATGTCAGACGCATGGCTGAAAGAAAGAATGGGAACTATAGAGACCATCATCACAGGGCACGGACAGATACTGGGGTGTGAGGATCTGGAAGCATTTATTTCCAGGCTGTGAATACCCGATCCTCCAGCGCTATTCATTTGTTGCTTTCCCCATCCCCCCTGCCCCCTTCCCCAATATTTTACCCCATCCCCCCTGCCCCCTTCCCCATAAAAGGGAAGGGGGAGCAAAAAGCCCCTCCCTTTTTGGGGAGGGGTTGGGGAGGGGTAGTGATTCCCTTTTTGGGGAGGGGTAAACCTGTCCGCGCCGTTCCGTCCGGACACTTTTCTGAAAACTTGAACTTATTTTTGAATTATTCTTGTTACCACTGCCGACAACGGAAATCAAAGGATTGAATCTGATAACTTATGGTTCTGAGAATAAATAATCAAATAGTCGATAATGAATGAAATTAAAAACTCTACCATAACTGAAAGGAGAGTATCATTATGAAGACCAAACAATCTGAATTAAAATGTGACGAAATTAACCGCAAGAGAAAAGAAGCTCACGCACGGTTAATGAAACTGGATTCGAAAGTGTACAAAGCGTTTCTGGAAATGGAGAAGGTTACTTTTATCGATGGCGCCTTGTCAAGAAAACACAAAGAGCTTATTGCCGCCGCCATCGGAGTGGTCACAAACTGTGAATCGTGTATGCAATGGCATATCGGTCAGGCAATAAAGGAAGGAGCCTCCGAAAAGGAAGTTCTTGAAGCGGTCGAAGTGGCAATTGAAATGGGAATTGGCCCGGCAACAGTGAATGCCAGATTCGCTTTGGAACTCATGGAGCATCATTTCGGAAATACGCCGGATAAATAAACTCTGAAACAGTACGACATCATAGCTTTGCACTGGCTTCAATCTCTGCCGGCGATAAAAACACTGGAATGCGGCGTTTTTCTCTGCCACGGCACCCCAAGGTCGGATTCGACCTATCTGCTGGAACGGGTCCATGAGGGGAGGGTCATGGTCCATGATGCTGCCACGATTGAATGCTTATGATGATGACCATCCGTCGTTTTATAAAATGAGAATTTCCACAACCACGCTCAATATTGCATGGTGTAAATCAGCGACAACCATGTGAGAATCGAACAGATCGCCCTGCCTTACGATGTCCGGAAAGCAGCAGCCATTGCGGCAGAAAACGGCCGCAAAGATTGGGCCTTATGGCTACTGGCAGGCAGAGCCTGATCATAGTTCTGCATTCACCGGCATTTCAAGCCGGTCAAAGGGGGCTAGTGAGGGTATTCTTGTCCGCGCCGTTCTGCACGGACTGTTTCCCCGGTAACAAGAAGTATTTTTAAAGAAAAACCCCTGTATGAAAGAAAAATTTTTACCCGGATTACTATCCGGATGCATTTTTCTGGCATCCGCAGGACTTTTCTCCCAGTCCCTGTTCGAAGAGCATATTTTGCTCGAAGAATTCCAGGG
>CAYWHQ010000252.1:0-4916 GCA_964457665.1 uncultured Prolixibacteraceae bacterium
AGTTGTTTACGAGTTGTTTTTCAGTGGTTACTTTCCGATGCAGAACTTCCCGAAAATGGTTCCAAGAATTTCGTCGGTGGTGATCTCCCCTGATATTTCACCAAGATGATGAATGACATCCCGGATATCGGTCGACAACAGGTCGCCGGTCAACCCTGATTCAAGCCCCTTAATGACTGCATCCAGCGAGGATCCGGCTGCTGTAAGCGATTGGTAGTGGCGGGTGTTTGAAATGATGGTTTGGTCGCTTATATCTGCAGCCATCACTGTTTTCCGCAGACTCCCGGCCAGCAGATGGATGTTCTCTTTGCGTTTGGCCGATACAAATACGGTCTCTGTCGTTACGAAATCGCTGAATCTTTTGGGCAGTTCTGAAAGCTGATCGGTTTTATTGCCCACAAGTATAAGATGTTTTTTACCCTTCTCGATCAGCTGGTTAAAGCCCGATATCTCTTCCGACACCTCCTCGAAGGTCTGGGAAGTAGCGTCAAATACATAAAGAATGATAGAGGCCTCGCCGATCTTTTGCCAGGTTCTTTCCATGCCCATATTTTCGATCATGTCTCCGCCGGCTCTCAGTCCTGCTGTATCAATGAACCTGAAACTGTAACCTTCGATCACGATGGTGTCCTCGATCGCATCCCTGGTTGTTCCCGGAATATCGGAAACAATGGCCCTTTCTTCGTTAAGGATGGCGTTGAGCAGGGTCGATTTTCCCACATTCGGCTTGCCGATGATGGCCACAGGGATACCATTTTTGATCACATTTCCCATCCTGAAAGATCCGATCATCCGGGCGACCTCCTTCCTGATGCCGGCGGCAAGTTCAAGAAGCGCAGTCCGGTTCGCGAACTCCACATCCTCCTCGCTGAAATCAAGTTCGAGTTCAATGAGGGAAACGAAATCGATCAGCTTCATCCACATTGCCTGGATCTCCCTGGCAAAACCACCCCTGACCTGCTCCAGCGCAAGGTCGTGGGCCGATTTCGACTGTGCTGCAATCAGGTCGGCTACGGCTTCTGCCTGCGACAGGTCCATCTTCCCGTTCATGAAAGCACGTAAAGTAAATTCTCCCGGCCGCGCCATTCTGCATCCCGACTGCAGGAGCTTCTCGGTGATCCTTTGCTGGATATAAAGTGATCCGTGGCATGAGATCTCCACTACGTCCTCTCCCGTGTATGAATGGGGTTTCCTAAAAATACTCACCAGCACCTCATCCAACAATCCGGTCGCATCGCCAATCAATCCGAAATGGATCGTATGACTTCCGGCATGCTCAGGCTGAAAGGCGGTGCCGTCTTTTCTGAAAACCTGCCTGAGGATCGTGAATGAATCCGGCCCCGACATCCGGATCACGGCAATTGCTCCGGTTCCCGGCGGTGTGGCCAGGGCACAGATCGTGTCGGTCAGAACATATAAACCCATACTACAAAAATAGATTAAATCGTTATTCCTTTTGTTTCTTCAAAATATATTCTACTTTTGACATCTGTTTAAATTTCTAATCCCTAATCCCTAATCCCTAATCCCTAATCACTAATTAAGATGTCCATCCTTGTCAATAGCGATTCCCGCGTGCTGGTACAGGGTATAACCGGCAGCGAAGGTTCCTTCCATACCTCGCAGATGATTGAATACGGCACCATGATCGTGGGAGGTGTCACCCCCGGGAAAGGAGGGAGCAGGCATCTTGACCGCCCGGTGTTCCATACGGTAAGCGAAGCGGTATTTCACACAGGCGCCAACGTTTCGGTGATCTTCGTTCCTCCCCCCCTGGCTGCCGATGCAATCATGGAAGCAGCAGATGCCGGCATCGGAGTGGTGGTCTGCATTACCGAAGGCATCCCGGTCAGGGATATGATCCATGTCAAGGATTACCTGAAAAATAGAAACACCAGGCTGGTCGGTCCGAACTGTCCGGGAATCATTACACCTCCGTCCACCAAAATCGGCATTATGCCCGGCTTTATCCATCGCCCCGGGAGCATCGGGATTGTAAGCCGGTCAGGAACATTGTCGTACGAAGCAGTGGATCAGATTACCAAGGTTGGATTGGGGCAGTCGACGATGATTGGCATCGGAGGAGATCCTGTGCCGGGCACAACTACCCTCGAGGCGCTCATGCTTTTTATGGATGATCCCGATACCGAGGGGATTGTAATGATAGGGGAGATCGGCGGAAATATGGAGGCCGATGCGGCACGATGGTATAAAGACAACGGATCAAAACCTGTTGTTGCTTTCATTGCAGGAGCGACAGCCCCAAAAGGAAGAACCATGGGACATGCCGGAGCCATCATCGGGGGAAAGGATGATACGGCAGAGGCAAAAAAGTCAATCCTGATCGAATGCGGGATCACTGTCGTTGAATCGCCGGCTGATATCGGAAAAGCGATGATCGCTGCAAAAAAGTAGGTTCCGGGTAATATTCGTAGGCGCCCAGCGCCGGCTGGTCTCCCCGCGACCTTCCGAGAATATCGGTACCGACCCCCATCGGGATGCCTTTGCCAATGACAAAGGAGAGGCTGTCGATTCTGAAATCGTGTTTCAATGGGTCCAGAAAACCCGGATCCTCATTGGCAAAGCTTCCGGTGTAATATTGCGGATTGTCAATACTTCTGGCAGTGCGCAGAAGGCAATGATCGAACAGGTGATGATACATGGCATTGCTCACAGAGTCGAACATGATCTCCTCCAGCTCTGATCCATACACAATACAATTTCCGAAATATGCCTGCTCCAGGGGAGAGGGGATTTTATTTCCGAGAGAGTCGTAAGTAAAGTTATTCAGGTATATACCTGGCCCGAACCGTATCGAATAGCTCCAGTAATTCCCTGCGGTAAGGTGCCGGAAGTGGTAATTGCCGCCACCCGTCAGGTTTAGTAATGCCCCACCGCAGTTGCCGATCACACAATTTGCCGAAACAAGGCTGCTCCCAGAGGTTGTTATGCCGTCGCCGGTCACATTGTATATCCAGGTGTTGTCAACAATGAGCATCGGAGATCCGCCGGTCTGCGCTTTCCCGAGCACCAACCCGTTTATGGCATTGGCGATGACACAGTAACTGACCTCGTTGGCCGTACTTCCCTGCTCAAGATGGATCCCTGCCCACTGGCCCGGCAAATCACGGTAATACCCGTCCAGCCTGTCGCCGAGAAACCTTATGGGTTGCTCTGCCGTTCCGGCTGCCTTCAGACTTGCCTCGTCGGATACAGCAAGGAATGCGTTTTTGTGGAAGTAGACACGGGTTCCCGGAAGGATGAGCAGCTGAGAGCCGGTGTCGATCCTGCAGAACCCGTAAATCACGCGGGCTTTCAGACTGTCCCAGGTATGAATGCCCTCCAGGGTTCTGTTGAGGTAAAAATCTGCATTCCGGCCCCATGCCACCAGAGGTACCTTCTGGGTGGCGCCATTGACAGTGAAAAGGACCGAATCGGTGACGATGAAGGGAACCTGCTGATTATTCGGATCGACCGTGAGCCGGATAAAAATGAACAAACTGTCGTTACCTGCCACTTCCAGATCATATACCTGTTGCGCTGAGACCCCGTCAACATTCATCGTGAACATCGATGAATTACCTCCGCCCATCCGGATGGATGATATCCTTATCCTGTTCTTTCCGGTATTGTGTACCGTGAGATATTTCGTCACTGAACCCACGGTTACCAGAACAGTATCAAAAAAAATCGTATCGGAGGAGAAGGAGAGCGTGATCCCCGGAGAGGTGTCAACCTGATCCTTCTTCCGGCAGGAAGCAACCGTGAGAAACAAAGATAACAGAAAAAAAGAGAGTAGTATTAACGTGATCTGCTTTATCATAGGTGGGTTTGACATGGCAAAGATAGAGGATTAACGTTTTGTTTATATGTACTCTAAACGATAAAAGCCGGGAAAATTGTAATTTTGCAGATCGTTTTATTATATCTTTGATGTTCAGCGTAACATTAATCCTATGAGTTATATAAGCTTTGACAAATATCAGCTGATCAACCTTGAATATTCTCTCAACCGGGAGATCCTCAGATCGAACCGTGCGGGAAGTTATGCCAGCACTACGATCATCAACTGTAATACAAGAAAATATCACGGATTGCTGATAACCCCCCAGCCGGGTATCGATCATCAGAATCATATTTTGCTTTCGGCGCTCGATGAGACAGTGATTCAGCAGAATGCAGAATTCCAGCTGGCAATACACCAGTTCCCGGGCAACCACTATGAACCCAAGGGACACAAATACCTGAGGGAATTCACTGCCGATCCGATCCCCACACTCACATACCGTGTAGGCGGGGTGGTACTGACCAAGGAGATGATCCTTACGGCCGACGACCGGCTGATGATCCGCTATACGCTCAAGGAGGCCCATTCCCCGACAAGGATCAGGCTGAAGCCCTTCCTTGCTTTCAGAAACATTCATCAGTTGTCGAAAGCCAATATTTCTGCCGATCGTAAATACGAAGCGGTGGAGAATGGGATCAGGGTTTGTCTCTATCAGGGTTATTCAGATCTCTATTTACAGCTTTCTGCAGACAATGAATATACCCATGTTCCCGACTGGTATTATAATATTGTCTATCAGCAGGAAGAATTAAGAGGATACGAATCTGCAGAAGATCTCTTTGTGCCGGGATTCTTTGAGTTTGATATCCGGAAAGGGGAATCGGTCTGCTTCTCAGCGGGCACCTCCCTGATTGCCGCCGCCGCTATCAAAAAGGCCTTTTCCGCGGAAACCAGGAAAAGAATCCCCAGGGATAATTTCGAGCATTGCCTCTTGAATTCTGCCCAGCAGTTCATTATCAAAAGAGGCGCTTCAACCGAATTTATTGCCGGATTTCCCTGGTACTCCTCCTCTGCCCGATATTCATTCATATCATTGCCTGGTTTGCTCATGACAACAGGGGATGAAAAA
>CAYWHQ010000253.1:0-4904 GCA_964457665.1 uncultured Prolixibacteraceae bacterium
GGTTTTACGGATGATCCGGCTGAAAAAAGCATCCGCTTTGCCGCCACAGGAGACCAAACGGTTGAATTTGAGCTTCATACCGCGCTCAAAACCGGCAACGGAAGGGTCAGGGTAATATGTACCTCCGGCAGCGAACAGGCAGAAACCGTGACCGACTTGGTGATAAGAAGCGCCAATATAAGGGCGGTTAATGTCCTGGATACAGTGGTCGAACCTGGAGCCTCCTGGTCGGCTGAATATGCCTGCCCGGGAATGGAGGGCACCCTGACTGCCCAGCTGGAAGCAGGAGGGGTTCTGCCTGCCAGCTTCGGGGGAAGGCTCGACGGCCTGATACAATACCCTTACGGCTGTCTCGAACAAACAGTCTCTGCAGCCTTTCCGCAACTCTATCTGCCTGCAATACAGAATATGACGGACAAGCAAGCAGAAGGAGTGCGACGGAATGTGACCAATGCCCTCAAAAGGATGAAAGCCTTCCAGCAACCAGGCGGATACTTCTCCGGCTGGCCGGGAACACCCGGAGATCCGATGACCTGGACCTCAGTGTATGCCGGACATTTCATGATCGAAGCGGAGCAAAAGGGATATACCCTTCCGGCCGGGATGAAGGATGCCTGGCTGAAACATGCTTCCGGACTGGCACTGAACTTCCAGTCAATTTACCGCGAAACCGCTTCATATTATTCCGCTGCCGAGTTTACACAGGCTTACCGTCTATATGTCCTGGCCCTTGCTGGTGAAACCCGGATGGCGGCAATGAACCGGCTGCGCGAAAGCGGAAAGCTCAACGCAGAAACCCGTCAGCGGCTGGCAGCAGCCTATATCCTTGCCGGACAAAAAGAGACAGGGCGTAAGCTTCTCCAGGATATCAGGATTTTCTCCCGTGAGTCGCCCGAAATGATGGAAACCTTCGGGAGCGAATGGCGGGATAAAGCCATGCTGCTGGAATCATGGTGTCTGCTGGGCGATCTGAAACGGTCGGTTACCCTGGCCAGGGAACTGGCCGGTGTTCTCAGCTCCGGCGAATGGCTGAGCACCCAAACCACCGCCTACAGCCTGGTATCGCTCTCCAGATTTCTGATTTTGTCGGGTGATAGCCGGAATGGCCTGTCGTTGACCTACACAGCCGGCAACAAGGAACCCGTCAAGATAACCAGCGAAAGGCCGGTGTTCAGCGCTTCTATCCCTGCAGTCGCCAAAGGGGGAAAAATAACTGTGAAAAACACAGGCTCCGGCAAACTCTACCTTCGGCTGCTTACTTCCGGGATACCGGCGGCAGCGGAAGAGTCCCAGGCTGAGAACGATCTCCGGATGACGGTGACATATAAAGATCTTAAGGGAAATATACTGGATGTGACCAGGCTTAAACAAGCTACCGGATTTGTGGCCGAAGTATCGGTAACGAATCCAGGCTCCATCGGTGTCTATCGGAACCTTGCTCTCGGCCAGATCTTTCCTCCGGGATGGGAAATCGTCAATTCGAGACTGCACGATCAGGCATCCTCACCGGAAAACGTGAAGCTGACGTACCAGGATATCCGCGATGACCGGGTTAACAGTTTCTTTGACCTGGCGGCCGGAGAGACCAAACGGATCACGGTACAGCTTAATGCTACCTATATGGGTCTTTTTTATCTTCCGGGAGCTTATTGCGAAGCGATGTACTACAATTGGATTTTCGCCAGAAAGAAGGGGATGTGGGTGGAAGTGACTGCAAATGGCCGATAGGGAAAAAGAGAAGAGCATCAGAAATCAGCTCCTGCCATGGATGGTGGCGGTTGTATTCCTGGCGGCGGTCATATGGTTCTCGGTTCCACCGGATCTGTTTAATGATCCGTGTTCCACGGTTATCACCGACCGGGAAGGGCTCCTCCTCGGGGCACGGATTGCTCCCGACGGGCAGTGGAGATTTCCGGTGGGAGACGAAGTGCCCGAAAAATATGTGAAAGCCCTTCTTGAATATGAGGATCGATGGTTCCGTTTTCATCCCGGTGTCAACCCGGTCTCCCTGATAAGGGCTGCATACCATAATATCCGTGAAGGAAGGATCGTGAGTGGAGGTAGTACCCTGACGATGCAGGTGGCGCGGATGGCCGGGAAAGGAAGACCCAGAACACTGCTGAATAAGGCGCGGGAGATATTACTGGCCCTCCGAATTGAGTGGAACTATACGAAACAGGATATCCTCGCCCTCTATGCGAATAATGCACCCTTCGGCGGGAACGTGGTGGGCATTCAGGCAGCTTCCTGGAGATATTTCGGGAAAGCGCCGTCAGCTCTAACATGGTCGGAGGCAGCAACCCTCGCTGTATTGCCCAATGCGCCGGCCAGGATCCACCCCGGAAGAAAACGGGATATACTCCTTGAAAGAAGAAACCATCTTCTGATTCGGCTATCGGATAACGGATGGATCGACCGCGAAACAGCTCTGCTGGCCTGCACCGAACCCCTGGCGTCGCGGCCACTGCCACTGCCGGCACTTGCCCCCTGGTTGCTCGACAGAGCATGCAACCTCTTCCCCGGCCAAAGGGTGAAAACCACCATCAACCTCTTCATGCAGGAGCAGGCGGTCAGGATGGCTGAAAATGCACACCGGAGTCTGGCTCTCAACCAGATATGGAACATCGCCGTATTGATCGGAGATGTAAGAAACGGAGAAGTGCTCGCGTATGTGGGCAATACCCCGGGACTTACCCAGCCTGGACAGGGGGCAGCCGTCGATATCATCAGGTCGCCCCGCAGCACGGGAAGCATCCTGAAACCTTTCCTCTTCGAAGCTATGATAGGGGAGGGGAGCATCCTCGCAGGAACCCTCATCCCTGATATCCCCATGCAGTCCGGAGGTTTTTCACCGAAGAACTACCTGCAGTCCTACGATGGTGCCGTACCGGCTAAACGTGCTTTGGAACGCTCTCTTAATATCCCTGCCGTGAAGATGCTGCAGCAATATGGCGTCGAAAAGTTCTGGAAAAGGATGAAATCGCTTGGGATGACTACTCTTCGCTTCCCTTCCGGCCATTATGGCCTCTCACTGATCCTGGGAGGAGCGGAGGGTAGCTTATGGGATATCTGTGGGATGTATGCCGGGATGGCTGCTTTTCTGAACCGGATGAACGGTAAGAGCTCGCCTGAATTCTCGGCGCCTTTTCGGCTTGTATGGACCCCGAATGAGAAACAGCGCAGGAACAGAAGCGCGCACGGGATGCCCCTCTTTTCCGGAGCATCGGTCTGGATCACACTGGAATCACTTACCGAGGTGAACAGACCGGACGAGGAGTCGGGATGGCGCGCCTATAACAACGCCGGGAAGATCGCCTGGAAAACCGGAACCAGCTTTGGCTTTCGCGATGGCTGGGCCATTGGTCTCAATCCCAGGTACGTGGTGGGGGTGTGGACAGGCAATGCAACGGGTATGGGACGTCCCGGACTAACCGGATCGGGTTGTGCTGCCCCGGTCATGTTTAACCTCTTTTCCATGCTCGACCATTCCGCATGGTTCCGCATGCCCCGTCAGGAAATGGTACAGGCAACAATCTGCCGGTATAGCGGTCACAGAGCCGGCGAATATTGTGAACCGGCAGATACGGTTTGGATTCAAAAACCGGGTCTCCGGTCTCAGGTTTGCCCTTACCATCAGCTCATAAGTATGGACCCTGATGGAAAATTCAGGGTTACTGCCGAATGTTGCCCGCCAGGTGAAATAAGGTATGTGAAATGGTTTGTTCTCCCTCCCGCCCAGGAATGGTATTACCGTATTAAAAACCCTTTCTACCGGATCCTCCCGCCATGGAAGCCGGGATGCGGCGGGGTAGAGGGGAGTAGTGTAATGGAACTTGTCTATCCGCGGAATATCCGCCAGATCGGGGTGCCTGTTGAACTGGATGGTTCACCCGGCAGGGTGGTTTTTGTTATGGCCCACCGAAATCCCGCCGCTACCCTTTTCTGGCACCTCGATGACCATTACCTCGCCGCTACCACAGGAAATCACCAGCTTTCAATACACCCCTCTCCGGGTAAGCATACCCTGACCGTTGTCGATAATAGCGGAAACAGATTCGTCCGAAGCTTCGCAGTCAAAGATGAGAAAAAATAACCAGGTTTTAAATAAAAGAGGGCGCCCCTTTCGCGACACCCTCTTCCGGAGATATGAAGACAGGAGCTACCGGATCCTGATGATCTTCCTGTAATAGCTGCTCCCTTCAGGAGTAGTAATCCTGACAGTGTATAATCCTGCATGCAGATCAGGTAAGCTAATCGTGAAAGTAGTTACACCGGCCAGAGTATTCAAAGGAATGGTGGCAATTACCTTCCCGCTAAGACCGAAAACCTCCAGCACCAATTCCGTATCCGTCGTGGTCTGCAGGGTGACGGAAAAACGCTCCCGGAAGGGATTCGGATAGATCTGCCATGCCTTTACCGGGGAGGGTGTCTCGTCGGTACCAAGAATTTTGTCACCCGTGAAGGTAAGCGTCACATCTGCTGTGGGCTTCGCCTCCGTAAGGTCTACCCTTACCATGTCGCTCGTGACTCCTGCCAGTTCAGCATGCAGATAATAATTGCCGAGAGGCATCGAGCCAAAACCAAATGAACCCGCTTCGTCGACGGCATCAAAAGTTATGGCGTTTCCCTGCATGTCCATCAGGATCATAATGATCTTGTCGGTCATGCCGGATTTAAGACCGGTACTGTTCACCTGCCCGTTGATAGCTCCGGGTCCCGACAGAATATTCTGTCCGGGCAACAGGTTAATATTGTATGGATTGACCGGGTCCCCCAGACTGATTACAGTAGCTTCATCCCACAACAGCACATCGCCGTAATAGGTCGGCAGATAACCGGATGAGGTGGGGATGGCCAGCACGACAAAATTACCCTCCGGTACATAAGGAAATACGTATACACCC
>CAYWHQ010000254.1:0-4872 GCA_964457665.1 uncultured Prolixibacteraceae bacterium
GTTTGTTCCGCCGTTCAGTCATACCACGGAGCAGTTTCTTAACCGGAAGAATCTCCATCCCAAACATCGTGCGTGTACGCTGCAGGTAATTCTCGATATATGGATTACTGAAGGTGCTGTAAACGATCTGAAAGGGATGTCTGAGCTGGTGTCCGAGGATCTTGCCCCATTCGTGATTCCCATAGTGTCCGCCAATCATCATGACACTCCTTCCCTCTTCGAAGAACCGGTCGGTAAGCTCCGGATTGATTACCCTGAATCGCTTCATCAGAGAGGAGGATGACATGGTATGTCCCTTCACCGTTTCGGTGACCAGATCGCAGAAAAACATATAAAACCTCCGGACGATCTGGTTAAGCTCCTTCTCTGTCTTGTCAGGAAAGGCATTCCTGATATTCAGGTACACAACGCCACGCCGGTAGCGGATCACGTAATATATCAATAAGAAGAGACATCTCGAAAACGCCTGCATTAGTGGAAATGGCAAAAACCGAAAAACCTGCATGAAAAACCAGGCGATAGCAAAGAGGATAAAATTCATGATTATCAGGTAGTTTTTGACTGAATACGTTCCTGTCGGAGCAGTTCCATCGCTGTGAAATAACCTGAATAAATGGCAGCAGAAAAGCCTCCTCCGAACTTATACCAGGCATATGCAAAATAGAGAATGGGTATAGGAGAGATACGATCGCGTGAACGGGGACCCGGAAGCTGGGCAAAACCATACACCGCTCCCTGCGTGTTCATGGTGTATCTTTCAACGGTGCAGGCAGTTGCCGAATCATACCAGACCAGATGTTCATTCAAACCGGGGACCAGCTTCTCCATCCGATCAAGAAAAGAACGTGTAACCATCTCCTTCCGCTCCCGATAATCCTTCTTTACCGGATATTGCCACTCCGAAACATAATCCTCGGCAACCATGGCAGCCACGCTCCCGCCGTCGGGAGCAAGTCCCGAGTCAATATGGCTGTAGTCGGTCAAAACAAAAGTCTTTTGGTCAAAGCTCCCCCGGCTGTTCGGACCAATGTCCCGTATCGAACGGATTCCGTCGCCGTAAACACAGGTACAATAACATGAATTTCCAATCTCCCGCAGCGGTTTACCGAATGCCATGTAAAGGGTGAAAAGCGAGGCTCCGGCCGTTCGCTCGCGGGTTGCTGAAACGATCCTGCTTCCAAATTCCTCCGGCAACATCACACCGGCTACCTGCGGCATCGCCGCGTTGGCTATTACGTTCCTACCCTTCGCATAATGTGTGATCCCACTTGCAAGTGAACGGTACTTAACGCCGGTGCATAATCCGTTTTCCACCGTGATCTCCTCCGCCAGATGACGTGTGAGAACCTTCCCGCCGCGGTTCCTGATGTAACCGGCAAGATAGTCGGAAAGCATCTGTGATCCTCCTTTGATAAAAACGCCTCCCGACTGGTAAAAGGTTCCCTGGGCCTGCGCGTAATAGTCCATGGCCAGAAGATATGGATCGTCGCTGAAAGCCATCAGGTTACCCAGCAAAATAAGCTTCAGATGCTCATCATTAAAGATCCGGTCGAGGTAGATCCCAACCGATTCATGATGCTCGGTATCAGAGGAAGGACGGTATTTCCGGAAATTTTCCATCCGGTGGAAGTAAGTCTCCAGTCCCTCAGATTCGTGTGGAAACAGCTTTCCCAGAAGGTCACGCGCCGCGGATGTATCATGGGGTATCGTCACATCATAACCGGGCAGAATTACCCTGTAAAAATGCGGCGCCTCCGGAAACGAAAGGTGATCGAAAATACCCAGTTCCGTAAAGATCTTCTGCTTGAAATTGCCAGCCCTGAAACCATCCATCTCATGCAAACCCACCTCTATCCGGAAGTTGTTGCGCCCGAAGGTGGTGGCACATCCACCCGGTACGGAGTGCTGTTCCAATACCAGTACGTTTTTACCCTCCCTGGCAAGCCTGGCTCCGGCAGTCAGCCCGCCAAGTCCGGCTCCGATGATCACGGCATCATATTGCTGCCGGGCCGGTTCAATACTATCATTTATCATATTAAATAGCTCTGCTTACCGAATAAATCTGATCAATCACTTTCCGGTATTTCTCCTCTATAAATCTCCTTTTAAGCTTCAGTGTATGTGAAAGCTCACCCGAATTTGGCGACCATTCATCCTCCACCAGCTGAAACCTCCTGATATGCTGAAAATCCTCAAACTGTCTGTTAAATTTAGAAATGATCTCCTGGTAGTGCTGTTGCACTGTAGGGTGCTGTATCATCCTGACCGGGGTCGGATTCCGGCACTCTCTGTTGGCGCACCACTCAGTCAGAAGCTGGAAATTGGGTGCGATCAGGGCGCTGGGGAACTTCTCTCCTTCTCCGAAAACGAAAGCCTGATCAATGAACGCCGACTCTTTCAGCCGGTTTTCAATCTCCTGCGGGGAGACAAACTTCCCGTTGGCCAGCTTGAAAACCTCCTTTTTCCGGTCGGTGACCATCAGGAACCGTCCTTTTACGATCTCTCCGATATCTCCCGTCCGGAACCATCCTTCGCTGTCAAAAGCCTGAATGGTAGCCTCCGTGTCGTTGAAATACCCGATCATCACGTTGGGACCTTTGCAAAGGATCTCCCCGTCAGGAGCGATCTTAATCTGAACGTCGCGGATTACGCTTCCCACCGACCCCAGCAACAGGTCGGGAGGCTGCGGCCGGTTGATCGTGATGATGGGGGAGGTTTCGGTAAGGCCGTACATGTTGATCACTTTCACCCCGGCCGCCCAGAAAATCCGTTCGACCCTCGGCTGAAGAGCGGCGCCCCCGCATCCAACCAGTTGTATCTTCCCGCCTATCGCCTCCCTCCATTTACTGAATACCAGCTTGTCGGCCAGTTTGTGCCGGATCCGGTAGTGCCAGGGATTTCGCCCTTCAGACCGGAATTTCAGTCCAAGATCGACAGACCAGAAAAAAATCCGCCGTTTTAATCCTTTTAGTTTCGATCCTTTCAGGAGAATGGTCTGAAAGATCTTTTCAAGGATCCTGGGTACCGCGTCGAATCCCTCCGGCTTGATTTCGCGCATATTCTCCGCAATGGTTCCCATGCTTTCGGCATAATAGATACTGCAACCGCTGTATTGCGTCTGATAGTTACCCAGCCTCCCGCCTACGTGGCACAAGGGCAGGATGCTCAGGTACCGGTATTCCGGTTTGAGCTGAAAGACCTCCACGGCGGCAAGAAAGTTGCTTACAAGGTTCCGGTGAGATAGCATAACGCCTTTCGAAGGCCCTGTAGTTCCGGAGGTATAGATTAAGACGGCAGGATCTTCCGGAAGGATGCTTCTTTTGATCCCTTCCAGCAGCGGCGCCATTTCCGCGCTTCGTTTGTGCCCGAGATCAAGGATTTCATTCCAGTGGTGGTAACCGGCAATTTCGTTAAAGGTAAATATCCGGTCGGCCGGAATGACCGTGGCAGCCTCATCGCCCACCCTTTTGCACAGCGTCTGATCGGCAATGATAAGCAAAGAAATCCCGGCATGCCTGAGAATATGCGTAAATTCACGGTGACTGATGGTCGGGAAGAGCGGTACATGGATGATCCCGGCCATGGCAAGTCCCATGTCGGCAAAGTTCCACTCCGGCCGGTTCGGGGTGATCGTGGCCACCCGGTCGCCCCGCTGAAGCCCCAGGGCCAGCAAACCCATGGCAAAGCGGTGGCTGGTATCAATATATTCCCTGGCAGAACAGGGAATCCAGCTTCCATTTACTTTCCGGACAAAGGCATCCGGCTTGTCAAAAAGCTGCTGATAACGTTCGAGCAGGTCAAAGGTGCGGGTTATTTCCATGGGCGGCTGTCAATACAACCGCAAAGATAGTATTTCGTTATCAAGAAGAGACGCCCGACAGGTCAGGAAATAATTTTAGGAGCCCAGAAAAGAATTTATTTCCTACTTTTCTAAAACTGAACCATGAAATAACCACAATTGCAAAAATAACGATAAAGTGTCTAGAAATGAGGAATGATCCAACCTTATGCACAGTTACACCGTAATAAAAGGATAATAAGAGCAAAAGCATTATAAGTTGGATAATATCCACCAGCCATTAGTTTTCTTTTTTAATAATTATGAATTCACTTAAGATTGTATTCAAGAAAGCTTATATGAATTTCAAAATAACATCCACACTTTCATTCATATAATGAAAAGAATTCTGGCAATGGATTTGAAAAAATTGAAAACTTCTGATAAAAAATAAAATTGAACTATTATGAAAACTCTTATCGTGATTTTAATCACCATAATGCTATTCAGCACCAATTCCTTCAGTCAGGAGATTGAATTTGAAAAAACTTTTCAGATAACCGGCGAAGCAAATATCGGAGATCAACCATATATTCGATATGATGAAAAAACAGATCATATCTCAGTTTTTTTTCTTCTTAAGAATAAAAACAACAATGTAAATGTTGAGACATATAAATTTGATAATGCGTTTAATTTGATAAATGACCAATCTGAAGAACTATCTATACCTGATGCCCGTAATAAATTCCCCTGGTGGAATTACAAAGGAGATAAATATTCCACCGAAGGGATTTCAATTGAAGATAAAGATGAATTAATCCTCAAGAAGAAACAGATCGAATATGAGTACAATTGGATGTATCAAACATACGATGAGAAGGTTAATGTGTTGGAAAAACAAACATTGAAGAATGCGGACGGTGATAAATACTTCCATTTCAGACACTGGACCTCTGACGATGATAGCGATAATTTCCTTTACATTTTATGCGGTGTAAAGAGTAAAGAGGATAAATACCACTATCGTAAGGACTTTCATCTCTTGAAAATTGATAATACTTTCAATGTCGTTAAAGATTTACTTATTTCAT
>CAYWHQ010000255.1:0-4859 GCA_964457665.1 uncultured Prolixibacteraceae bacterium
GAACCGACCCTCCTGGGTGAGGGCCGCCAAACCCGGCATCGACATACCTCTTTACGAAAGCTTCATCAGGGAATTATCCCTGATCACAGGAAAAAATGTCTTTTCCGGTGAATTCGGAGCCATGATGCAGGTATCGCTCGTTAATGACGGGCCGGTTACCATATGGATAGATACAAGAAACCGGGAATAAAACAGGTCATCATGTTTTTTTCAGGTTTTGATAATAAAAATTCCGATTTTTGATACATGCAAATCGCCCGAACCATACAAACCATTTTCAGGTTGACAGTCCTGCTACTTTTATTGCTTATGATTCCGGGGATATACTTTTCAGTCGGCTTTCCTTCAGTGGCGCCTTGGATCACCGGCGGATGCATTGTTTTACTGGCAGCCGTCGTCATCGGTTTGCATTTCTGCCTTCTCCGACCCTATAAAAACCTGCTCAAAGGCATTGCTACAGAGGATCACGAGATTATCGGAAAAATCGCGGGACAACCCCATGAGTTCGGGGAAATAGCCAGCCTGATCCTGCGTTTTTTTAATCAGAAGAAGGAATTCAGCGCAATCATCCGTGAAAAAAACGAACTGCTTTCGGCACTGACAGTCGCACATAATAAGAACAGGGCCATTTTCGCATCCATCCCCGACAGCCTTTTCCGGATTAACCTGTTCGGTGTGATCAGCGACTTCCATATCAGTAACAGCGACGATATCCCTGTACCTGCTGCCAGAATGACCGGTCTGAATATCGAGGAACTCCTGCCCGCAGAAGCTGTCAACGGTTTTCGCCAGTCGATCAATGCTCTCCGGAAGAATACTCCCCCCGTCACGTTTGACTTCGGGTGGAACACGGCGAGCAACAAAAGAAAGTATTTCGAGGCCCATCTCTCCTTATCCGGCCAGGGTGATTATATCCTGATCCTGCGCAATATTACCATCCGCAAGCAGTTCGAAACCGCCATGCAGGACATGCTGGAAAAAGAACTGGCACTGAGCAACCTGAAATCGAAGTTCATCGGCAATATCTCCCATGCTTTCCGGACGCCGCTGACTGCCATCCAGTCAAACAGGCAGCTCCTGGAACATTTCGGCACAAGGATTACACCCGAACAACAAAATACAGCCCTCGAGAGGATCGGCTCGTCGGTGGCACAGATGACAAGGGTTCTGGATGATCTTAAAAAGTTTTCCGGCGACAGAAACGAACGGCATCACATCCAGTTCAGTACCATCGACCTGTTGGCTGTATGCCGGAGCCTGACCACCGGGTTCCACAAGGAAAAGGATTACAGGGGAAGAATCAAACTGGTGCTTCCTGAAGAACCCTGCCCGATGAAAACCGACATGGCATTGCTCCACAAGGCTTTGCTTGCTATCCTTGATAACGCCCTTAAATTTTCCGACTCCCGTTCCATGGTCTTGTTTTCTCTGGAACCTCCGAAAGACAATCTGATCGCATTCAGCATAAAAGACACCGGGATTGGAATACCCGAGGAGGAAATAGCAACCTTGTTCGACCCGTTTTTCAGAGGATCAAATGCAGCGGAATATCCGGGAAGCGGACTGGGGCTCACCATTGCACGGCGATGCATTGATCTGCTGGGGGGAGATATCGAAATCAAAAGCAAACCGGGCCACGGAACGGAAGTAAGTGTCTTGTTCCGGCCAGAAATCAAGGAGGAGAACGGATCATGAAAAAGATTCTCATCATTGAGGATGACAGAATCATTCTTGAAACAACGGCTGAATATCTGAAAGAGGAAGGATACGAAGTCTTGAGGGCCATTGATGGGGAGGATGGCATAAACAAGGCCTCCGAACTGTTACCTGACCTGATCCTGTGTGATATCTCTATGCCGAAATTCGACGGTTACCAGGTTTTCAGCAAACTTCTGACCATTCCATCCCTTGCACGAATTCCTTTTATATTCCTGACGGCCCGGACAGAAATGCAGGACATACGTTTTGGCATGCAACTCGGCGCCGACGATTATATCACCAAACCTATCGATTTCAAACATCTCCTGAAAAGTATCAAGGTACGCCTGGAAAAGTACGACCGTACCATACGGACCAGCGAGTTGTACTACCGGACCCTTTTTGAACTTGCAATCGATGCGATCCTTCTGATCAGGCCACCTTCCGGTGAGATCGTAGATGCCAACCTCGCATGCCAGACACTCCTTGGTTACTCCAGGAACGAACTGCTGAATCTGACGGTACGGGATATCTTCTGCACGCCTTCAAAAAAAGATAATGGTGTACAAGAAGATGCCAATGTACTTACAGCCTGCACGACCAGGCATGAGGCATACTGGAGGAAGTCATCCGGCGACTGTATCCCTGTTCTTGTCAGCGGCAAGGAGCTGGCCGTCACCGGCGATGCATTCGTCCTGCTGATCGCTCATGACATCACCGATCTTAAAAACAAGGAGGCGGAACTCTTTTTCAGCAAGGAGCGGTACCGCGAAATCGTTGACCTGACCAACGACTGGATCTGGGAGATCAATGACAAGTGGCAGTACACCTATGTCAGCAATAAAGTCAAAGACATTACCGGTTATTCGCCTGAGGAGATGATCGGGAAGACCCCCTTCGACTTTGTTCCGGCTGCGCAGCGTGACAGAGTCAAGGAGATGCTGCGCGGCTATGTGCATGACTATAAACCTCTCAGCAATATCGAAACATGGGTTATCCATAAAAAAGGGCATCTGGTTTGCTTTGAGACATCAGCTTTACCGGTTTTCGACTCCAGCGGCAAATACCTTGGCTACCGGGGAGCCGACAGGGATATCACCATCCGGAAAACAGTCGAACAACAGCTGATCCTGGCAAGGGATAAGGCGGAAGAGTCAGACCGGCTTAAATCTTCTATCCTCGCCAATATCAGTCACGAACTGAGGACACCGCTGAACGGAATCCTCGGGTTCGCAGAGATCCTCTCTGCCGAGCTGAAGGACACCCCATACATCTCCATGGCGGAAAACATCCATACCTCCGGGTACAGGCTGATGACCACCCTCAACGCGCTGATCACACTCTCACAGCTGGAAGCAGGCAAGCTCACCCCTTCCACCAAACAGGTTAACCTTCTCGAACTGATTTCCAGACTTGTCCAATCCATGGAGCCTCAGATCAGGGAGAAGGATCTCAAGATTTCTTTCGAAAGTGTTCCTGACATTGAGATCCTCACCGATGATAATCTTTTGCGGAGCATTCTGCGGCAGCTTCTCGACAACGCACTGAAGTTCACCGAAAGCGGCTCCATCAGTTTTGAGACGGTTCCATTTAAAGATCAGGACGGTGAATGGTTGATCATACATCTCTCCGACACCGGCATAGGTATTGAAAAAGATTACTTCAATCTGATTTTCCAGGAATTCCGGCAGGTCAGTGAAGGCTTCGGCAGAAAATACCAGGGATCAGGCATAGGATTGACCATCTGCAAAAAAATCATCGACCTGTTACAGGGGAGAATAACTCTAACCAGTCAACCGGGGGAAGGGAGTACCTTCTCAGTGTGGATCCCCCAGGAGGGTATTACCTCCGTGCAGTTTCCCGGCAAACCCCTTTCCCGGCAGGAAGATGCCACCTCCAAAGCAATGCTTCCCGGTGATAATCTTCCCCTTGTCCTGCTGGTCGAAGACAATAACGTGAACCGGGATCTCACCTCCTATTTTCTGAAGCATGTGTGTCAGCTCCATTTTGCCATGGATGGCCTCACGGCCCTGGAACTCGCCAGAAGAAATACCTATGCCGCCATTCTGATGGATATCAACCTGGGATCCGGGATAACCGGGATCGAGGTGACCCACAGTATCCGGAAACTGGAGGGCTACCAAAACATTCCGATCATTGCAGTTACAGGGTATACCATGGTGGATGATCAGAAAAAACTGCTCGAGGAGGGATGTACACACTATATTGCCAAACCGTTCGACAAGACCACACTGCTCGAACTGATGCACCGTGTCCTGAATCCATAATTTTTTTTAATTAAAAGCTGTTGTTATGAAAATATTATTATCTTTGTAGCGTTAAATCAGTCTAAATAATTAAAACATATAGCCATGAAAAAAACCGTAATGCTTGTATCCGCTGTGATCTTCTTCGCAGCTTTCGCTTTCGCCCAGACACCTCAGAAGCAGGAAAAGACTACAAAATCTGAACCTGCAAAAAAAGAATGTTCACCGAAGCAGATGAAAAGTTGTGCCGATAAGAAAGACACCAAGTGCTGTGCACATGGTACTGATGCCAAGAAGACAACCGACGAAAAAGCGCCTGAAAAGAAGTAAATCTCTTTTCAACCTGATATACCAGAAGGGAGCCCTGCGCTCCCTTTTTTTTTATCCTGGTCTCCCCGGGATCCTGAACACTACAGGCATCCGGAGCATCACACGAACAGGCCGTCCGCTCCGCTTGCCGGGTTCCCACCTGGGCATTGCCCTGACAACGCGAACAGCCTCCTCATCGCAGCCGCCCCCGATGCTTTTGCTGACACTGACATTCGAGACCGACCCATCGGTTTCAACAACAAAGATCACGATCACGGTACCCTGAATCATCTTACGGATGGCCTCTTCGGGGTACCGGATGCTCCGGCGCAGGTAATAGTGCCTTCCTTCATCGCCGCCGGGAAATTTTGGCCATACATCGATCTGGCTGGTTAATGCCTCGCCGCTGCCCTTACCATCATTCATCCCGGTTCCCCCTTGACTGTTGCCTGTGGTGTCGCGCTGCTGACTGACCGGCTCCTCCTCCGGCAAAACCGAAGGCCGTTCCTCCTCAGGTTTCACCGAATCCTGAATGACCGGTACCGGTGGTGATTCTGCTGGCGGATCCGCCGCGGGTATTTCCGG
>CAYWHQ010000256.1:0-4858 GCA_964457665.1 uncultured Prolixibacteraceae bacterium
GGTGAACTGTAAACGACACTGCCGGTAAAATTATCATGCGTGGCATACCGGATGTCGAAAACGACCGTCGGAAGCAACACCCGCAGGTCGACCAGGCAATAACTGCTGTCGGCTGCACACGCTTGCCGGTATTCTCCGATATCCGAAACGATGGGCAGTCCGTAAGGATTGGAGTTCTGTTGCTGTGCTGCCACAGGAGAGAGCCACAGCTGGATGAGAAATAAATAGTATTTCATCCTCTGCATGATGCGCGATGTTTGGTAAATTAGCCGGCCGCAAACATAATGAACTTTTTGCTATGACCCTCCCGAATCTGCTTTTTACCCCTGCCCGCCTGGGACCCCTCACACTGCGGAACCGTTCCATCAGATCCGCTGCCTTCGAAGGAATGTCGCCGGGCCATCTTGTCTCCGACGACCTGATTCAATACCATCGATCGGTTGCGGCCGGAGATATCGGGATGACCACTGTGGCCTATGCGGCCGTCTCCCGGTCGGGGCTCTCCTTCCATCACCAGCTTTGGCTGAGAAAAGAGGCATTGCCCGGTCTGCGCAGGCTGACCGACGCCGTTCATAGCGAAGGAGCCGCCGCCGCCATTCAGATCGGTCACTGCGGATTGATGGCAAAAAAACAGATCAGCGGAAAATGCCTGGCTCCTTCCGGAGGGTTTAATCTCTATGGCCCCACATGGCCACGGGCGATGTCGAAAAAGGAGATCAGCGACATCGTAACGGATTTCGGCATGGCAGTCGACCTGGCAAGGGAAGCAGGTTTCGATGCGGTTGAAGTCCACGCCGGGCACGGATACCTGATCTCGCAATTCCTGTCGCCCTATACCAATCGCCGAAACGACGATTATGGGGGATCGTTTGAGAACAGAAGCCGTTTCATGACAGAGGTTATCCGGAAGGTCGTAAATCATGCAGGAAATGACCTCGCGGTGGTGGTGAAGATGAACCTGCGTGACGGTTTTCCGGGCGGGATGGAAATAGACGAATCCTTAAAGGTTGCCAGAGTACTGGAAGGGGAAGGGGTGCACGCGCTGGTGCTAAGCGGAGGCTTTGTCAGTAAAGCGCCAATGTATGTGATGCGGGGAAGCATGCCGGTAAAGGTAATGGCGGCCCATCTCAAAACCGATATCTGGATGAGGCCTTTCATACGGTATTTCGGCCATCTGCTGATGAAACCGGAACCCTTTTCGGAAGGTTATTTTCTGGAAGATGCCCTGAAAATCAAAAGCGAAGTAAAACTCCCGCTGATGTATGTCGGAGGTCTCACTTCGCTTGAAAAAATCGAGGAATTTTTAAACCTGGGTTTTGAGTTCGTCCAGCTCGGCCGTGTCCTTATTAATGATCCGGCCTTCATCCGGAGACTTAAAAATGGCGATGTCACAAGGTCATCATGCGAGCATTCCAATTACTGCATTGCGGTGATGTACTCCGGAAAGATGAGATGCTTTCAGCATGAAACTGATTTGCGGGAAACGTTGGAATAACTGACAGATATCAGGACAATCTTTAATTTTTTTTTATAGATTTGACTTGGAAATAATGTCCGGTGAAGAACCTTCTTATAACCATGGGGCTATTCGTATCACTATCTGCCTTTTCCGGAGATAGTATACCCCATGTTACCTCCTTGTACTTTACCATACCTTACACAACAGAGAAGATTATTATCGACGGTCGCCTTGACGACTGGAAAAAATATTATTCCCACTCATTCAGTGATACCAATCCATCGGTCATCCATCCGGAGAAATATTCTCTGCCGGATGTGTACCCTGGTTTTGAATCTGCCGGCACCCGGTTGCCGCTATCCAGGAACAAGGCCACCGTTTTTTTCTGCTGGAACCACGAAAACCTCTACCTCGCCTTTAAAGTGAAAGATCATCACCTGCTTGGCCAATGGATCGGATTGGATACCAATGTATACATCTATCTGAATGATGCCGTGGAGGTTTACATTGACTCGAAGAATGACAGCAAGAACAGAATGGATATCAATGATTATCAGTTTATTGTTGATGTACATAACCAGCAGGCTGTCTTCCGGGGCACCCTGAACATGATCAGGCAGGATTACTTTTCCGTTCCCAAGGAGTCGGGTCAGAACATACTCATCCAAAGCGCAGTAGCCGTAGAAGGAAGGTTAAATGGCAGGTACGACAGTTCCGGACAATATGTGGTTGAAATCAGGATCCCTTTTCTGGCTATCGGTACTGAACCCGGTGAAGGGGATACGCTCCGCTTTGGTATTGGTGTGGAAGATTCCGATTTCATATACAGCGACCTAACCCACCCGAAGGATGTCTATTACAATTGGGCGTTTGACTGGACCGGATTTAACGACTTCGGCTATCCTTCGGTCTGGAGGAGAGGAGTTCTTACGGGCCACCCGTCATGGTTTTCCCGCCTTTCCTACCGGTATCAGGAATATTGGGTTTACCTTGTTTTAGGGCTTCTGTTGGTCAGCCTGATAACCATGATGCTGTTGTTTGCATATTCAAGGAAGAAATCCAGAATTCCCAGCCGGGAATCGCTCAGGAAGCATCATTTTATCGATTCCTCTGTGTCCCGGGACCAGTCCGGTGAAATCATCAGTTATAACGGTAAAATTCTGAAAGAAGCAACCGCTTTTATCCGGGAAAATTGCCGTAAACCAATCCGTTCAGAAGACGTGGCGAAACACCTGTCGGTTTCTGTCCGTACCTTGCAAAGGATCACCTCAGAGGAACTGGAATGCACACCAACCAGTCTGATCAGTATGGTCAGACTCCGCGAGGCTGCTGAGTTTCTGAAAAACCGGAGGGGGAACGTCAGTGAAGCCGCATTCGAATTCGGATTTAACGACCCGGGTTATTTTTCCAGGCAGTTCAAACAACACTTCGGTGTTTCACCAACCGACTATCTGACGCAAGACTCCAAAATAAATCCGTCAGAATAATCCCAGGATTTGTCCGTGAGATCCATGCAGTTGTCGTTTTCCTACCATGCGAAAAGGGGTGGGCGAAAGTAGATTTGCCTCATGGAATTTATCAGAGAGCACAGGGTACAACTTTCAGCATACATACTCCTTTTGACAGAGGTATTTCTGTTCCGTAATTCCTTGCTGCCGCCGCTTGCAATGGCCCTGATGCTGGCAGTGTTAATCATTAAAGTCCTTACATCGGAAATGACGCTACGGGCTGAACGTCTTATTAATGTGATTTCAGTTGGTATAGTCATTACTGTTTCAGCAATTTTAATCATTCAAGCCCTATGAAAAGAGTAATTTTAGCAATCATGATGATCGTTCCGGTTATAACCGGGATGCCCCAGGTCGCCATCAACACCGACGGCAGCGCGGCCGATCCGTCAGCGATGCTGGATGTCAAATCGACCAGCAAAGGGATACTGGTGCCACGGATGACGGCGGCACAACGCAACGCGATCGGAGTGCCGTCAAACGGGTTGCTTATCTATTGCACCACCGACAACCTTTACTACTACAATGCCGGTACAGCCAACTCGCCCGACTGGAAAAAACTTAGCGGACCATGGCTCTCCAATGGTTCCAATATCTATTACAACACTGGCAACGTCGGGATCGGGACCGATTACCCCATGCAGAAACTGCATGTGAACGGGAAGATATTAGCCGAATGGGGCAGCACGACCATCGCCGCGTACCGCTTCGGCGACGGAACAGAAAATACAGGATTCAGCAGCTCGTATATCAATTCTCTCTCCTTTGTCAATAACGGCGTTCAATCGGTGAATATCGATGCAGCGGGCAGGATGATCGTTGGTACGGAAACCCCGGTCGAATCGGCGCAACTGGAGGTTGCCTCCACAACCAGGGGTTTTCTGCCGCCGCGGTTGACGAAAACCCAACGCGATGCCATTGCTTCGCCGGCAACCGGACTGATGATCTTTAACACAACGACCGGTGAGTTGAATGTGTTCAACGGAACCTTCTGGTCAAATATAGATGGTACCGCAGCGGATGCCTGGCATTGCGGTCAACTGTTTGCCGATACCCGCGACGGGCAGATTTACCCTACGGTACAGATCGGAACCCAGTGCTGGTTCGCGAAAAACATCAACATAGGAACCCGGATCAACGGTTCGGCGAACCAGACCAACAACAGCATCCTGGAGAAATACTGTTATGATGATCTGCCCTCGAACTGTAACGTATACGGAGGCCTTTATCAATGGGATGAGATGATGCAGTACGTTACCACAGAAGGAGCGCAGGGAATATGCCCTTCCGGATGGCATGTGCCGACGGATGATGAATGGTGCACGCTTACACAATATCTTGATCCGACGGTAATTTGTACTTCAGTAGGTTGGAGTGGAATGAATGGAGGCGGAAAGATGAAGGAGGCGGGAACTTTTCATTGGATTTTACCAAATGCAGGGGCAACCAACGAAAGCGGGTTTACTGCCCTTCCGGGCGGCAACCGCAACGTCACGGGAACCTTCAGCAATCTTGGTAACAACGCCTACTTCTGGTCGTCGACGGAGTACTCCTCTACGTACGCGTGGCTCCGGGCACTCACCTTCAATAACTATGATGTGAGCCGGATCAACTACGCCAAGACAAACGGGTTTAGTGTTCGTTGCTTAAAGAACTGACTTGGCTATTCGACAATTTGACAATTTGAGTCTACTCTGAAAAGAATTATTTAAGTGTAACAATGAAGCTTTCCATAGAAATAGCTTTTGGGAGTTGCTCATCATTTAATCTTCAAACCCTATGAAACGATTACTTTTTTTAACAATCCTGATGACTTCAGCAATGCTGGGAGTAGCTCAGGTCGCCATCAACACCGACGGCAGCGCGGCCGATCCGTCAGCGATGCTGGATG
>CAYWHQ010000257.1:0-4846 GCA_964457665.1 uncultured Prolixibacteraceae bacterium
GGTTACCGATCCTTAAAAAGGAGGCCTCCCGGTTTGTGAAGCTTTTCCTCGACATCGACGTCGGGGAGATGTGCTGTGTCCCCACGGTCGGATCCATGCAGGGAGGATTCACCGCCTTTCTGACCCTGTCGAAGCTCCACGAGGGCAAAGATACCACCCTGTTCCTTGATCCCGGGTTCCCTGTTCACCGCCAGCAGCACCAGGTGATGGGACTGAAATATAAGTCGTTCGATGTGTACGATTTCCGGGGTGAAAAGCTTCGTGAAAAGCTGGAGTCATACTTCTCAAAAGGGAATATCCACTCGATGCTCTACTCCAATCCCAACAATCCTTCATGGATCTGTTTCACCGAACGTGAACTCAGGATCATCGGGGAGCTGGCTACCAAATATAACGTGGTGATCATTGAGGACCTGGCCTATTTTGGCATGGATTTCCGCAAGGATTATTCCCATCCGGGAGAGCCGCCTTACCAGCCTACCGTGGCCAGATACACAGATAATTTCATCTTGCTTATCTCCAGCTCAAAGGCCTTCAGTTATGCCGGCCAAAGGATCGGAATGATGATCATCTCCGAACATCTTTTCAACATGCAATCGTCACATCTGCTTAAAACCTACACGTCGGATATCTTCGGCCGTGCGCTGATTTTCGGGACCCTTTACGCCCTCAGCGCCGGCACAGCCCATTCACCCCAATACGCCGTTGCTGCCCTGCTGAAAGCCGTGAACGACGGCACCTACAACTTCGTTGAGGTAGTGAAGGAATACGGCGAGAAAGCTAGGATCATGAAAAAGATGTTTCTCGACAACGGATTCAGGATCGTTTACGACAAAGATGAAGAGGAGCCGATTGCCGACGGGTTCTACTTCACCATAAGCTATCCGGGCTTCACCGGCGAGCAGTTGCTGGAGGAGTTGCTTTATTACGGGATAAGCGCCATTGCCCTGAGCATCACCGGCAGCGAACGGCACGAGGGTTTGCGTGCCTGCGTCTCGCTTGTCCAGCGTTCACAGTTCCCTGCCCTGGAGGATAGGTTGAAGAGGTTCAGGGAGAATCATTTGTAAGGGGTATGAGCGTATGAGGGTAGGGGGTGTGAGGGAATGATATTTAGCGGGCTGCGGTTCTGCGGTAGAAGTTTCGGAAGTAGTCTTCCGTAAAGACTGGATCGACAGCATGGTAAAAGTTGATCAGCAGGGTGGTTTTCTGACGCACCTTCTCATTCACCTCCACGATGCTCCAGAATTCCCATTGATCGCTGAAAAGATGCTGGGCGAACATGTTCACATCCTCTTCCACCGATGACTGTGAGTAGCGGGTAAGAAATCCCTGTTCATTGAGCAGAGGGTCAAGGGCCAGCGAAGCCTCCCCGTTCATAATGGCTGCTGTTCCTCCGCTGCCGTATCTGAAATCCGGAGGATTGACCCTCATCCAGGCTGTACGGTTGAATTCCGGCGCATGGTTCCGGAGCAGGATGCTGCTGAACTCATGGTGAAACACCCCCTCCACAAAGTCATCGGTAACGTTCGGGTTGGTCTCGTCCGACGCCAGATATACATAGTTCCTGAAATTGGTTCCTCCATAGGGAACACCATAGAATTTCATGGACCGGAACAGATATACGCCGGTGAGGTTCTCGCGGATGACCCTGTCGGGATATTTTGTGAAGGCGATATTGAGGATCCGTATCATCCTCCCCCTTTCGCCGCAGGCAAGAGGTTCCGTACTGGCGTTGATGTGATTCTCATACCAGTGCTTAGGAAACACCTTTTCCTGAACATTAAGGTAAATACCGGTATTTGTGCGGCTGTCTATATATACCTCCCGCGGGGAGGAGGATGTAAACAATACCAATACCGTAACCATAACCGGAATGAGCATCTTCATCATATGGCTTTCTAAACCGATTGCAAATAAAAGCACATGCAATGCATATCATTCCTTGAAAACCGGGAATGTTTCAACAGAGCATTGTTAATAACTCGTGAAAACTTTTTTATCTTGTATAAAAACATTCTAAATAACTCCACGTCGCCATTTCTTTAAGATAAAAATCTCTACCTTCGTCCTGTTTTTCGGTTAACAACACAAAATCTCTCCATATGGCTAAAGTCAAAGGCGACATTCTGATCAACATCGAAAGGTGCAAGGGATGCGAGGTTTGCATCGCCGCCTGCCCGTTCACGGTGATTGCAATGTCGAAAGAAGTGAACAGCAAAGGGTATCATTTTGCCATGAAGGTCAACGACGAATGTACGGGTTGCACCAACTGCGCCATCGTTTGTCCCGACGGTGTCATCACTGTTTTCCGTGGCAAATCAACAGAGTAAACAACTATAAAGACTATTCTCATGGGTGAATTACGTTTGATGAAGGGGAACGAAGCCGTAGCGGAAGCTGCCATCCGTGCAGGCTGCGATGGTTATTTCGGGTACCCGATCACACCTCAGTCAGAGGTCATGGAGTACCTCATGGCTGAAAAACCACACGAACGCACCGGCATGGCCGTGTTGCAAGCCGAGAGTGAAGTAGCTTCCATCAATATGCTTTACGGTGCAGCGGGTACCGGAAAAATGGTGATGACCTCCTCCTCCAGCCCGGGCATCAGCCTGATGCAGGAAGGCCTCTCCTATATGGCCGGAGCAGAACTGCCGGCCGTCATTGTGAACATTGTTCGCGGCGGACCCGGCCTGGGGACCATCCAGCCCTCGCAGGCCGACTACTTCCAGGCTGTGAAGGGTGGCGGACACGGCGATTACAAACTCATCGTCCTGGCACCGGCATCCGTACAGGAGATGTGTGACCATGTTAGGCTGGCCTTCGATCTCTCCTTCAAATACCGCAATCCGGCCATGATCCTCTCCGATGGTGCCATCGGCCAGATGATGGAAAAAGTGGTGCTTTTCGACCCGATACCACGGCGCACCGAAACCGAGATTATCGCGCAATGCCCCTGGGCTGCCACCGGCAAACCAAAGAGTCGCAACCATATCATCATCACCTCCCTCGATCTGGACCCGGCCGGACAGGAACGCGTTAACCTGAAACTTCAGGCCAAATACCGCGAGATGCAGGAAAAAGAGGTGATCTTCGAAGAGATCATGTGCAACGATGCCGAATACGTCTTTGTTGCCTTCGGTCTCTCCGCCCGTATCTGCCAGAAAGCCATTGACCTGGCCCGTGCCAAAGGCATCAGGGTCGGACTCTTCCGCCCCATCAGCCTCTTTCCTTTCCCCGAAAAGCAGATCGCTGCCCTGGGTAAAAAGGTGAAGGGTATGCTGGTGGTCGAAATGAACGCCGGCCAGATGATCGAGGATGTTAAACTTACCGTCGGCTGCCAGCTTAAAGTGGAACACTACGGTCGTTTCGGAGGTATCATCCCCACCCCGGATGAAGTTGTACACGCGCTTGAAACCAAAATTATCGGAGGCTGATCTATGGAAGAACCTTTTGTGAAAACCGATATCCGTAAAGAGGAAAATATCGTATACAAACGTACCGACCTGCTGGTCGACCGCCCGCTGAGCTACTGCCCCGGCTGCGGCCACGGAACCGTACACCGCATGCTGATGGAGGTGCTCGAGGAGATGGATGCCCAATCGACAACCATCGGGGTATCACCGGTCGGTTGCTCAGTGCTGGCATACGACTTCCTCAACATCGACATGCTCGGGGCCGCCCACGGCCGCGCTCCCGCCCTCGCCACAGCCATCAAACGCCTGTGGCCCGACCGGTTTGTATTCACCTACCAGGGCGACGGCGACCTGGCTGCCATCGGCACCGCCGAAACAATACATGCCTGTAACCGCGGCGAAAACTTCACGATCATCTTCATCAACAACGGCATCTATGGGATGACCGGTGGCCAGATGGCCCCCACCACCCTCCCGGGCATGCGGGCCTCCACCTGCCCCTATGGCCGCGACGTTGAGATGATGGGTCACCCGCTCAAGATCACCGAACTCATCGCCCACCTCCCCGGTGTCCATTATGTGACCCGTCAGGCAGTCCACACCCCCAACCACGTCCGGAAAACCAAAAAAGCCCTCCGTAAAGCATTCGAAATCCAGAAAGAGAAAAAAGGCCTGTCGTTCGTGGAAGTAGTTTCCAACTGCAACTCCGGCTGGAAAATGACCCCCGTTCAGGCCAACAAGTGGATGGAAGAGAACATGTTCCCCTTCTATCCGCTGGGAGATATCAAGGTTGACGGCAAAATGGTCGCCACCGAAATGGTAAAACAGTAAAATGTCAAAATGGTAAAATTATGACTGAAGAGATTATTATAGCAGGTTTCGGCGGACAAGGGGTACTCTCGATGGGAAAGATCCTCGCCTACTCCGGCGTCATGCAAAACAAAGAGGTAAGCTGGATGCCCTCCTACGGGCCCGAAATGCGCGGCGGCACCGCCAACGTCACCGTCATCATCAGCGACGAACGGATCAGCTCCCCGATCCTCAATGCCTACGATACCGCCATCATCCTAAACCAGCAGTCGATGGACAAATTCGAGAAAACCGTCAAACCTGGCGGCCTGCTCATCTACGACCCCAACGGCATCACCCGCCACCCCGAACGGAAGGACATCAATATCTACTCCATCGAAGCTGCCGATGAAGCCGGAAAACTTGGCCTCTCCAAGATATTCAACATGATCGTCCTGGGAGGATTCCTGAAACTGAAACCGCTCGTCCAGCCTGAATACATTCACAAAGGCCTGGAGAAATCGCTCCCCGCGCGTCACCATAAACTTATTCCCGATAACGAAAAAGCCATCGAAATCGGAAAAGGTCTGCTGAAGGCCGTCCAGGTTCTTAACTAAATGGTGAAAATATTTTACCATCTTGCC
>CAYWHQ010000258.1:0-4842 GCA_964457665.1 uncultured Prolixibacteraceae bacterium
GTAATCCTTCGGATGAATGTATTTTTTAATTTCGTAATGTTTTTATAATCAGGGGTGCAAAATTATGGTTTTTTTTGGAATTGCAATACCCCGGAGGCAATTATTCCAATAAAAACCTTAAGGTATCCACTCCGTCGGCGTAATCCCAGAGCCTGGGTTTATGAGAATGTCCGGGAAGAACGACCGGAAACGGGAAGGAACCTGAAGTTACTACTGATTGAAGGAGGCCGGCAGATTGCCGGATAAAGGCATCAATATACCCATTATTCTTATAAAAGGAATAATTGATCACCGATACCGGAGAGGAGAGCGAGGTGTCTTCAATCAGCATGGCGGGTCCGGCTGAGTGGAACGGGGTATTGTTGACAAGGAATACAGAACGGTAATAATCATGGTTATTTCTGAACTTACTGTGGTCGAGAAAGCTGTTATATCTTTCAAGATGTTTATTCAGACCTGAGAGCACGAATCCTTCGGGAAGCAGTAAATGGTTGACGCTCCTGCAACCCAGCCCGAAATAGAGCATAGCATCTGCAGCGATTCCTTCCAGCATTTCCTCTTCCTCATTGCCTGTCAGAATGGCAATGCTTGTTCTGTTTTTCCGGATAATGGCACGATGGTTCCTGAAATAGTACTCGAAATACCTGGCGGAATTATTGCTGCCGGTGGCGATCGCTGCATCGAAGTCACGAATTACTTCCGAAGTAAAATGAGCCGTTCCCTCCCAACCGGGGTCCAGGCAAATCAGTATCTGGTGGAGGGCGGGTATCAGAAAGCTGTCGGATGCGGATATCTTGGCGGTAAGTTTATTCCCAGAAATCAGCACCGACAGGTAATCGTGGAATCCGACAGCGGGGATATTCCCTGCCATAACCACTGCTACGTTCCTGCATTCCATTTTGCGCTCCATATCCTGCCGGTACGGTGTGAGCCAATTTACCAGGTCATCATGTTGCAGCATACTGGAAATCTCTTTGAGGGCGCAGAGAATAAAATCGGGGATGAACCAGGGATTGGCAGTTGCAGACCTCCGGATGGCCTCATCCAGGATATTATGTCCATCCGGCTGGCGCTCCTGGCAAAAGGCTTCCAGCCACAGGCCTAACCGGGAGAACGCTTCGAGACGACGGTCAGGTGTAAGGATATGCATGATGCAAAGTAACGCATAAAATAAATCTGCTCACTGCCCGTTTTCAATGATCATCTCCTTCACTTATGATTACCAGGGCAAGCCTGCTTCTTATGATTTCGCTTCAACTGGTCATCCGCGGTTTTGCACAACAACAATTGGCAGACCGTGAAATGGGATTATTGCAGCAGGCCAGGGAAATCATCAAAGAGCCGGCCGATTCACTGAAAACCATCCTGCATAAAGCATTCTGCGACACCCTCGCGGCAATCCTTCAGGAACCGGAGTCGTTTATTCACCCTTTCGACTCGCTGCCGTTCATGATGAAGACGACGGCCCCGGACCTTCGGTTCCGGCTTTATACATGGGAATTGCCATTGGTTAACGGCATGAGAATATGTCACGGATTTCTTCAGGTGCAGGAGGAGGGGATGGATGAATACCGTGCTTACCATTTGCAGGACAGGTCTGACGAAATGAATCGTCCCGAATGGATAACCTGCGGGGTCAGTTACTGGTTCGGTGCAGTATATTACAAGATCATCCGGACGGAAAGACCGGACGGAAGCCCTCTTTATACCTTGCTCGGACGAAATGCCAATCAGTCCGGGATAACCAGGAAAGTTATTGAGATACTCGAGTGTCATGAAGGAATGGATCCCGTTTTCGGCGGGAAATACTTCTGTGGTGAGGGGCATAATGGAAAAATGAGGATAGTATTCCGTTACAGCTCCCTGGTGTCCATGGTGTTGCGCTATGAGATCCAGCATCTTCCGGAAGAAAAAAAATGGAATCCCGATCGCCGCAGATACGAAACCAAACAGGCCAGCGCATGGATGATCGTAGCCGACCGTCTTATACCGCCGGATCCGATGATGGAAGGCATGTATAACTATTATGTGCCGGCTTCCGATATGCACGACGGTTTTATCTTCAGGAATGGTTGCTGGTTTTTTTTTCCCGGGATCGATGCCCGCAACAAATAGGGGTTGATTTCACCCATTTTTTTTATTACTTTTGATTTTTAGCATGAAATTGATTTACTTTGCTAATTAATAGCTATCTAAAAAACTATCGTATGAAAAAGCACAATTTCAACGCCGGTCCTTCGGTCCTTCCTCGTGTTGCGATCGAAAATTCAGCGAAAGCCATTCTGGATCTTAATGGAAGCGGACTCTCCCTGCTCGAAATTTCTCACAGAAGTAAGGATTTCCAGGTTATAATTGATGAAGCAATGGCACTTTTCAAGGAGCTCCTGCAGATTCCCCTGGGATATCAGGTACTTTTCCTGGGAGGCGGAGCCAGTTTGCAGTTTGCCATGGTTCCTTACAACCTTATGAAAACAAAAGCCGCCTACCTCGAAACCGGGGCTTGGGCGCAAAAAGCAATCAAGGAGGCAAAGTATTTCGGCAATGTGGATGTGGTTGCATCCTCCTCCGATAAAAATTTCAATTATATCCCCAGGGATTATTCCATCCCGGCCGACGCTGATTATTTCCACATCACGACCAACAATACCATTTTCGGCACGGAGTTAAGGCAGGACATTTCCAGTCCCGTTCCCCTGGTGGCCGACATGTCGAGCGATATCCTCAGCCGACCCGTTGACATCTCGAAATATGTGCTGATTTACGGTGGAGCGCAGAAAAATCTCGGTCCTGCCGGCGTCACTTTCATCATTATCAGGGAAGACATTCTTGGCAAAGTCGACCGTAAAATACCTACAATGCTGAATTATGCAACCCATCTTAAAGAGCCTTCGCTCTACAACACGCCACCGGTATTTGCCATCTATACCTGCCTGGAAACCCTGAAATGGATCAAGGGCCTTGGAGGCGTATCAGCCGTAGAACAGATGAACCTTCACAAGGCCAATCTGCTTTACGACACCATCGACAGCAGCCGGATGTTCACGGGAACCGTGGCCAGGGAGGACAGGTCGCTGATGAATATCTGTTTTGTCATGAAGGAGCAGTATAAAGACAAAGAGGATGCTTTCATGGAGTTTGCGAAAACACGGGGAATGATCGGGATCAAAGGTCACCGCTCGGTCGGTGGATTCAGGGCATCTACGTACAATGCGCTGCCTGTTGAAAGTGTGCAGGCATTGGTGGATTGTATGAATGAGTTTGAAAAAGCAAATGTTTAAACCCATAAGCCATGGCAAAAGTTTTAATAGCAACCGATAAACCCTTTGCACCTGTTGCAGTAAAAGGGATCAGGGAAGTAGTGGAAAAAGCCGGATTTGAACTGGCCCTGTTGGAAAACTACACCAGTCAGGACGACTTTATAAAAGCTATTGCCGACGTGGATGCGGTCATTGTCAGAAGTGACAAAACCGATAAAGCGGTCATCGACGCCGGGCAGAACCTTAAGATCGTGGTCAGGGCAGGCGCAGGGTACGACAACATAGACCTCCAGGCTGCCAGCGGCAAAGGGGTTGTTGTAATGAACACCCCTGGCCAGAATTCGAATGCTGTTGCCGAGCTTGCACTGGGCATGATGGTATATTATGTACGGAATTTTTACAACGGAAAATCAGGATGGGAACTGAAGGGAAAAAAGCTGGGAATCCATGCCTACGGGTATGTCGGAAAGAATGTGGCAAGAATAGCCAAAGGTTTCGGGATGGATTGTTATGCCTTTGACCCATATGTTACCAAAGAGGCCATGGAACAGGACGGGGTACATTGGATCGGTTCCGCGGAAGAGTTATACGCAAAATGTAATTTCATCTCCCTGCATATTCCCGCCAACAGTCAGACCAAGCAATCGATCAACTTTGCGCTTCTTTCACAGATGGCTGCTCCCGCTGTTCTTGTCAATACAGCAAGAGCAGAGGTGATTCAGGAGGCCGACCTGCTCAGGATGTTCCGCGAAAGAAAAGATTTTGCCTATCTATCTGACGTTGAACCTTCCAACAAGTCGGAGATTGAGGCTGAATTCAAGAACCGATATTTCTGCACCCCTAAAAAGATGGGAGCACAAACCGAAGAGGCCAATATCAACGCAGGGATTGCTGCCGCAACACAGATCGTAGCATTTCTGAAAAACGGCGATCGTACCTTCCAGGTAAATAAATGACCAGGTACGATGAACCGCACCAGCCAAAATAATCTTCCGTAGCTTATCAACCACGCTAATCGACATTACAATGGACAACGAACACGAAAGACCGACCACATTCTTCAGGTTTGAGGACCTGAGAATTTACCACAAATCATTGGAGTACATTGACCAGGTGTATGTCATGACGAGAAATGCCGGTAATGATCCGTATGTGAAATCATTTTTCGACCATTACCTAAATTCAGCAAAAGGAATCTCGCTGAACATAGCGGAAGGTTCTTCCAGGAACAAAAGTCAGTTTGTCTATTATCTCAAAATGGCGAAAAGTTCTGTCAGGGAGTGTGTGGTGCTTTCGACCATCGCAAGGAACCGGAATTTTATTACACCTAATGCCTTTGATGACAGCAAGTCTCATCTGATGGAAATGACCAAAATGATAGGTGCACTCATCGGATCATTGCAGAGGAGCGTCAAGGGTCCCGATCACGAAGGGGATGAGGAGGAGGATTGATTCCTCCCCCCTCTCTTTTTCCTTCAGTTCGAATTACCTTTCTTTTGGTGCATACACCTATTTTGATTATTTAATCTTTCAGGAATCCAAATCAAAAATAAATTATGGCTATTCTCAAACCATTTAAAGGACT
>CAYWHQ010000259.1:0-4817 GCA_964457665.1 uncultured Prolixibacteraceae bacterium
TCCGTCCAGCGCGGCGCCGAGTTCCAACCGGCTGTGGATGCCGGGTTTGAATGGACTGATCCGGCCACGGTGCGTGTCACCCTGGCGAAGCCCCTGCCTCCCCGGGCGGACTTATCGATTACATTTAACAACAATGTCAAATCGAAAGCAGGGAAATTTGTCACCGAACCGGTGACCGTGCATTACAGCGCTCCGCCCGCCCTGCAGACCCTGGAACGACTGCCAAAACCGGACACTGCCACCGTGGACCCCTCCGCCGCTGTGACGGCCACCTTCAGCCGGAACCGGGTCCTGGATTTCACGGAGTATGTCGACAACTGGGACACCTGGGGGCAGGATTCAGCCTATCTGGGCGACACCCCGCTCTCCTTTTCACCGGATCTCCTGGCCAGTTCCATCCTGACCTACACACCGGTTAAAAACCTCTCGTTCTCCTGGACCGCCCGTTACGTGGGCAGGCAATACATCGACAACACCGGCAGTGACCAGCGGATGCTCGGAGCCTGGTTTTCCAATGGCCTGGGGGCCCGTTACACCTTCCGGTTCAAACCTTTCCGGGAGATCGGGATCAACCTGAATGTGAATAATATCTTCAACGCGAAGTATGAAACCAACGCCTGGGTGTACCGTTATATCTACGAAGGGAGGGAGCAGGAGTACAACGGCTACTTCCCGCAGGCACTCCGGAATTTCCTGGTGGGGGTAACGATAGGGATATAAATCCTCTTTCAACTCCAGCAGTCTGGAGATATATTCCAGCCCTGTAAGGGCTCAATTTGCCAACACAGGGTGAAGCCCTGTGTGTGTGCATGGTGAAGCCCTGTGTGTGTGCATGGTGAAGCCCTGTGTGTGTGCAGGGTGAAGCCCTGTGTGCAGGGTGTAGCCCTGAAAGGGCGAAATACTTAATCCCAAACGTATCGTTCATCAAATTCGACCTTGTACTTCTTCAGAAAAGCCCTGTACTCCTGTTGAAAAGTTCGTTTACCGTGATGTTCAAGCTGATTATCAATATAGGCTATTAGGTTACCCACTTTGTATGGGTTTACAGAAAATGCACCATACCCGTCTTGCCAGTAGAAGTTAGCCAGCATAACACTGCGGGTCTTCATCCACTTTGAGGAATGAGACTTTAACTCTTCTACAAGTTTGCATAGGGCAATTTTTTTTGAAAGTAAGCAAAGTATATGCACGTGGTCGGAATAACCTCCAATTCTGATTACCTGAGATTCCAGATTATTACAGATCCCTCCCAAATAGCTGTAAAGTTCTGAATTATAGGGTGGAAAAATCATTGGGGTCCGATGTTTAGTACTAAAGACTATATGTACATAGTTTTTTACCAGTGACTGTCCCATCTTTTTTTGATTTCGCCCTTTCAGGGCTTGATTAACGGTTTATGTTCGTCAACGATGGGTTGCACCCATCGTTGACCATATTACGCCCCTTCCGGGGCTTTATTTATAAAGCTTTTGATAGCTGACTCAGGTATATTTGACAAACACTCTCCAGCAGACCTGGTCCAAGCGCCTTGTGCACTTTAAAAGCATTCTGCACAATGATTTTGCCCAATTCATCCTCTGTCATATTTCTCGTATTGCGCTCCTGGCGCCTTCTTTGCGCCCTTTGCGGTTAAAAAAAACTTGGATATGTATAACTTTCTTTGCTTAATCCGGTCAACCCTCAAAAGGTGACGTGCTGCTGCAAAATTTTTTCCGATACCACAGAGCCTCTGCGGTGAGGAAAAGGTTTACCTTTGCCGTACAATACAAAAAACCAGCCTTATGAAATCCCGCCTGTTTCTCCTTCTTCTTCCGGTATTTGTAACCGGATTTTTTCATCTTTCCTTTGCCCAGACCACCACGGTGGACCTGACGACCCCGCTGGCGACAGATCCCGCCGTCAGGATCGGCAAACTCGACAACGGGCTGACTTACTACATCCGTAAGAACCTCAAGCCGGAGAAGCGTGTGGAGATGCGGCTGGCCGTCAATGCCGGATCGATCCTGGAGAATGACGACCAGCTGGGCCTTGCCCATTTCACGGAGCATATGGCCTTCAATGGTACCAAATCATTCCCCAGGAACGAGCTGATCAATTTCCTGCAGAAGACCGGTGTACGGTTCGGCGCCGACATCAATGCCTATACCAGTTTTGACGAAACGGTCTACATGCTCCAGTTGCCGACCGACGATTCGTTGCTGGTAAACAAAGGCCTTCAGGTACTGGAAGAGTGGGCCCACCAGATCACGATGGATGGCAAGGAGATCGACAAGGAGCGTGGGGTGATCATCGAGGAGTGGAGAATGGGATTGGGCGCCCAGGACAGGATGATGAAAAAATTCCTGCCGGTCATCCTGAAAGGTTCCCGTTATGCCGAACGCCTTCCCATTGGGAAACCGGAGATTCTGGAGAATTTTAGGCATGAAACCATCCGCGCTTTTTACCGCGACTGGTACCGCCCCGACCTCCAGGCGGTGATCATCGTGGGCGACATTGATCCGGACCTGATGGAGGCAAAGATTAAAAGCCTTTTCGCGCATCTCCGGAACCCTGAGCAGGAGCGTACACGTGAGGTTTACACGCTTCCCGGCAACGAGGAGCCACTCATTGCCATTACTACCGACAAGGAGGCCATGCAGAACATGTTCCTGATGTTTTACAAGCATCCCTTCAAGGTCGAAAAGACCCTGGGCGACTTCCGGGAGCTTATCCTCTCGGAGCTGTTCACCGGGATGCTGAACAACCGGTTGTCGGAAATCTCGCAAAAACCAGAATCCCCGTGGGCCGGGGCCGGCTCGGGATACGGAAGGTTCCTGACCCGAACCAACGACGCCTACATCCTGAATGCCTCATGCAAGGAGAGCCGGATTGGCGAAAGCATCGAAAAGCTGCTGGAGGAGAACGAACGGGTGCGACGCTTCGGATTTACCCAGACCGAATTCGACCGTCAGAAGGAGGATCTTCTCAGCCGTTACGAAAAGGCTGCAAAGGAGGCCGACAAGACCGAATCGGCTGCACTGGCGGGTGAATACGTAGGCCACTTCCTGTCGGGAGAACCTATTCCCGGGGCCCAGAAAAAATTCAGATACCTGAAGAATCTCTTGCCCGGCATCACGCTGGAGGATGTCAACCATCTTTCGAAAGTGCTGATCACCGACACCAACATGGCCATGGTCATCATGGCTCCCGAGAAGGAGGGTTTGAAAGTACCCGGCACAGCGGAGGTCGTGCAGATCATTGGCGGGATCAGGGATAAGGAGCTGACAGCTTACATCGACAACTACCGGGAAGCCCCGCTGGTTCCCGAAGCTCTTCAGGGGGCATCGGTCGTTGGCAGATCAGAGAATGATGCGATGGGGTTTACCGAGTATACCCTCTCGAATGGCGTGAAGGTGGTGCTGAAGCCCACCGGGTTCAAGAATGATGAGATCCTGGTCTCGGGATTCAGCTGGGGCGGACATTCATTATACCCCGACGCATCATATCTTACCGCCAACTTCGCGGCAGGCATTATCGACCAGAGTGGCGCCGGAGCCTTCGACAACGTGTCGCTCCAGAAGAAACTCAAGGGAAAAAACCTGCAGATCACCCCTTACATCGACGATGTGAAGGAGGGTTTCAACGGGAACGCTTCGCCCAAAGACCTGGAGACCCTCCTCGAACTGGTTTATCTCTATTTCACGGGTCCGCGGAAGGACACCTCCGCCTTTCAGGCCTATATCTCACAAATGGAGAACCAGGTGAAATTCATGCGGAACAATCCCATCATGACCTTTTACGACACGCTGTTCAAATCAGCCTTCCCGGGTGAGAAACGACTGGTCATCTTCCCAACCACCGAACAGGTCAGAAGTATCTCCCTGGATGAGGCGTTCCGGATCTATACCGACCGTTTTTCGAACGGGGGTGATTTCACCTTTTTCCTGGTGGGTAATTTTCAGCCCGACTCCATCATGCCCCTGATCCTGAAAAACCTCGGCAGCCTGCCCTCCACCGGCCGGGTTGAGACCTACCGGGAGCTTCCCCTGATGTTCTCGAAGGAGAAAGTGGATATTACTGTCCACAAGGGCGCCGATCCTCAGAGTATGGTCGGTATCGTAATGGGGAAGGAATATGAATGGAATGCACAGAACAATCTGGAAATAACCATGCTGCGCGAACTGCTCTCCATCAGGCTGGTCGATGTGATCCGCGAAAAGCTGAGCGGGGTCTACAGTCCGCAGGTGATGATGCAACTGGAAAAGTATCCGGTTTCCTTCTTTTATATGGGGATTCTGTTCGGATGCTCCCCGAAAACCACCGGAAAGCTCACAAAAGCTGTCTATGCTGAAGTCAATAAGCTGAGAAAGCATGGCCCCACCCCCGAGGATCTGACGAAAGTCAAGGAGTCGCTGATCCGGGCCCGTGAAACCGATCTTGAGAAAAACAACTTCTGGCTGGCGAAGATCGAGTCGGTCTACATCAACCAGGAGGATCCCTCGTTGCTCGCCCTGCACAAGGAAAGGGTCAGCTCGGTGACCGCAGCGCAACTGCAGCAGGCCGCTGCACGCTTGCTGGATCCCTCCAAAGCCATACGGGTCGTGCTGATGCCGGAGAAAAAGTAGATGGAGAAGGCCATCCAGATAAAAAACAAACGGGCCTCCTTCGAGTATTACCTGATCCAGGAGTACACGGCAGGCATTCAGCTCACGGGTACCGAGATCAAATCGATCAGGGAAGGGAAGGCGTCGCTGGCCGACGCCTACTGCACCTTTACCGGCGATGAGCTCTTCGTGCGCAACATGCATATTGCCGAATACGTGCTGGGAACCCATTAC
>CAYWHQ010000260.1:0-4807 GCA_964457665.1 uncultured Prolixibacteraceae bacterium
GTATTCCTTCATGCTTTTTGGAAATTTTTTGTTCTTTGATATTTTGGTAATTAAAATTTTTTAGATTCACCTTTGATGCTTTGGCTCCGCGGGCTTGAATAAACGACTCTGTAATGGACTTATAGGCATCTTTCAGCTCAACATATTTGCCAACCAGACCAATATTCACCTCAAAGGAGGGGTTTTTAAGCGTATGGAGGAACCGCTCCCAGTCGGAAAGATCAAATGTGGTATCGCATGGCATCCTGGTCTTTTTCAGGATCTCAAGATCAAGATTCTCCCGGTGCATGAGCAGCGGAACCTCGTAGATTGATTCGGCGTCGATACATTCGATCACGCTGGAAGGCATGACGTTGCAAAAGAGGGCAATTTTGTTCCGCAACCCTTCATTCAGATGCTTTTCTGTCCGGCATACGATGATATCGGGTTGAACTCCCTGCTCCTGGAGCGCTTTGACAGAGTGCTGTGTAGGTTTGGTTTTGAGTTCGCCGGCGGCAGCCAGGTAAGGCACGAGGGTAAGGTGAACCACCACACAGTTCCGCCCCAGTTCCCAACGAAGCTGACGGACAGCCTCGATGAAAGGAAGCGATTCGATATCGCCGACGGTGCCTCCAATCTCGGTGATCACGAAATCATAGTTCCCGCTACCGGACAACATCTTGATACGCGACTTGATCTCATCAGTGATATGGGGGATCACCTGTACCGTCTCCCCCAGAAAGTCACCCCGCCGTTCACGGTTGATCACCGACTGATAGATCACGCCTGTGGTGACATTATTGGCCTGTGAGGTCGGAACATTGGAAAACCTTTCATAATGTCCCAGGTCGAGATCGGTCTCCGCTCCATCATCAGTCACATAACATTCCCCGTGTTCATATGGATTTAAGGTGCCTGGGTCGATGTTGATGTACGGATCGAGTTTCTGGATGGTAACAGAGAACCCTCTGGCCACCAGAAGCCTGGCCACAGAGGCTGAAATGATCCCTTTGCCCAGGGAGGAGGTAACCCCACCGGTTACAAAAATGTACTTGGTTTTCGACATCTTGGGAGAAGTGCTGTTAAGCACGCAAAAATAAGGAAAAAATCATGTGGCTGAAGGATAATTATTATCCTCCCCGCAGGGTGTGTAGTCGGGGTGGTCGATGTTTTTCTTGATGCACAGAATTTCCGAGGCGATCTCCTCGATCGGCTTATTGGTGACCTGGACCACGGGCCAGCTGAAACGGGAGAAATACTGCCGGGCAAAATTCAGCTCCCTTTTGACAAATTCGATGCTGGCATACTCTCCCGTGTTACCGCCAAGATACTGCTGACGTGCAGAACGCAGGGTCGACAGGTCATAAGGCTCGGTCATAAGGCCAAATACCTTGCCGGCTGGCAATTTATAGAGAATATCCGGGGGTTCGACCCCGAGTACGATCGGGTAGTTGGCCACAAACCATCCTTTAAAGGCCAGATATATACTCAGCGGCGTCTTAAACGTACGCGAAACGCCCACCAGGATGATCTCAGCGCGGTCGTAGTCGTAATACCGCTGACCGTCGTCGTGATTGAATGCAAACTGCATGGAGTCGATCCTTTTAAAGTACTCCTTATTGAGCCGGAAAAAGAGGCCAGGTTCCTGGGTCGGTGAATTGGCCAGATGGTGCGACAAACGAGAAAGCAGCGGCCCCATCAGGTCGATAGCCTCCACGTTATGGATCCTGCTAAGTCGTAGCATCTGTTCGCGAAGCACCTCCGACACCAGGGTGTGCACGATAATGCCCTTTGCGGCCTGGGCTTCCATGACCGTTTTCTCAACCAGCGCCTCATTGCGTACCTCCTGGCGCAGGATGATTTCGGGTCGGCTGGCAGGGAACTGGGTAAGGGCAGCCAGCAGAATCTGTTCAGCCGTGCGCCCGGTACCATCGGAAACGACAAATATGGGTATCATTCACGTTAGGTTTTGTTCAGGAAACAAGATTTTGATAATTTTGAAGAAATTTTCGTTAAGTTTGACTCAAAAATAATATTTATCATGACAAAAATTAAAGTTGCCATCAATGGTTTTGGCCGCATCGGAAGACTCACCTTCAGATGCCTGCTTGCAAAAGAGAACGTTGAGATAGTTGCATTTAATGATCTGACCGACACCAAAACGCTTGCCCATCTTCTAAAATATGACTCCGTGCACGGGAAGTTTCAAGGCGAGATCGCCATCGAGGGCGAATATATGCTGATCAACGGAAGAAAAATCAAGGTGCTGGCTGAAAAAGATCCCGCAAACCTTCCCTGGAAAGAGCTCGGTGCGGATATCGTGGTGGAGTCGACAGGGATTTTCCGGACCCGGGAGAAGATGAGCAAACATCTTACCGCTGGCGCCTCCAAGGTAGCCTTATCCGTTCCGGCCGACAATAAGGAGGATGTGGACGCCACCATTGTGCTGGGGGTGAACGACGGTATGCTTCGCAGCGACATGAAACTGATTTCGAACGCCTCCTGCACCACCAACTGCCTTGCTCCTGTAGCCAAGGTGCTGCACGACAATTTCGGGATCAAAAACGGACTGATGAACACCATTCACTCCTACACCAATGACCAGATCATCCTTGATGCCCCGCACAAGGATCTCCGCCGTGCCCGCGCCGCTGCCGTTTCCATGATTCCCACCAAGACCGGCGCAGCAAAGGCTATCGGACTCGTTATTCCTGAACTTGATGGCAGGCTGGATGGATTCGCCGTACGCGTACCGACTCCTGACGGATCGATGGTTGATCTGACCTGTGAACTGAACAAACCGGTCACAAAGGATGAGATCAATGCAGCAATGAAAGCTGCTGCCCTGGGCCCAATGAAGGGTATCCTGGAGTTTACCGACGAACCTCTGGTCAGCGTTGATATCGTGGGTAATCCTCACTCCTCAATCTACGACAGCCTGATGACCAAGGTCATCGGGGGCAACTTTGTAAAAATCGTTGCCTGGTACGACAACGAGTACGGTTATTCCAACCGCCTTGCCGACCTTGTCGTGAAGATGGCCTGATCCATGAACCATCCTGTTAAAACCGACCTTCCCGACGGCTACCTGATGGTAGTGGAAGATTCGAAACTGCAGGCAACCATGCTGAAGGCCCTGCTCCGAGAACATCATTTCAAGGTCAGGGTCTTCAGCAATGGAGCCGAAGCCTATGAAGCAGCGGCGGAGTCACCGCCTGTTCTTATCGTCAGTGACGTGATAATGCCCGAAATGGACGGCTACGAGTTGTGCGAAAAAATCAAGAACACTACACATCTGAGAGATATCCCGGTGATCCTTCTCACCTCGCTGCAGGACCCGATGGATATCATCAAGGGATTGCAATCCGGAGCCGACAACTTCATAACCAAACCTTTTGAAAGCAAGTACCTTCTTTCCAGGATCAACTATCTGCTGGCAAACAGGGAACTGAGGAGCGTAGGGGCTTCCGACATGGTCATCAACATCATGTTCAACGGCAACAAATACGCAATCAACTCCGAAAGGAAACAGATCCTCGACCTCCTTCTGTCGGTATATGAGACCGCCATCCACCAGAACAGGGAGCTGCTGGAGACGCAGGCACAACTGCAGCGGACCAACGAGCATCTTATCATGGCCAACCGCGACCTTGAATCTTTCTCCTACACCATATCCCATGACCTGCGCACGCCGCTGAACCATATCAGCGTGAGTACGCAGCTTCTGCAGGAGGATTACGCGCCGAAACTGGATGAGCAGGGACAATCATACCTCGAAACGATCATCTCCACCACCCGGGCCATGACGGAAATGATCAACGACCTGCTGCAGTTTTCCAGGTCGGGAAGTATCTCCATCCAGAAAAAGAGGGTCGACCTGAGCGACATGGCCAAAAAAGTGATGGAATGGATCTACAAGGATGATCCTACCCGCCCCATCACAGTTGAGATCCAGGATGGTCTGTCGGTCACCGGCGACCATAGCCTGCTGATGGTCGTCCTGAAAAACCTCCTCGGCAATGCCTGGAAATATACCGGTAAAACAGCTCATCCTGTCATCTCTTTCGGTTCGGTGAAGGTGGACGGTGAAGCTATCTTTTTCGTTAAAGACAACGGCGCCGGATTCGATATGCACCAGGCCGGAAACCTTTTCACCCCCTTTTACAGGCTTCACAGCCAGGAAGAGTTCCCTGGCACCGGGGTAGGACTCGCCACCGTCAGACGAATCATCGAGCGGCATGGAGGCAGGATATGGGCTGAAGGGAAGGCCGGACAGGGCGCTACCTTCTTCTTTACGATTAAAGACTGACCAACTCCCTTCCCGTTTTTTTTTATTTTTGCCCAAAATCTTTTCCATGCTCAAACTATGCCTTGCCCGGTGGATGGTGAGACGCACCAAAAGCCGCCTCTATCCTGTTGATTATCTCGAACAAAAACACGTCGATCAGCAGCAGCCTTACCCAAACGACAGCTCCTATTTCTATGGCGGCGACAAGGAAGGGAATGCCTTCATTACCCGGATGGCTTTCCGGGAACCTAAACGCCCCAATGAATTCTGGTTCGATTTTTTCCTGAACGATAAAGGTTTTTTTGGCCTTACCTCCTCCCCCGGACCTGAAGGTCCCGGATTTCAGCAGGGAACCCTGAAATGGGAACCAGTTGTCCCTGGTAAACAGTGGAGAATCACATACCAGGGAGAGGTCTCCGACAAGGAGGGAAAACCGCATGATTGTCTGACCGATCTGCTCTTTACAGGGGATCATCCCGTGTATGATTTCGCCAGGAGTTCCGACCACGACATGATTGCCCGGGCTATTGCTTCGGAGCC
>CAYWHQ010000261.1:0-4766 GCA_964457665.1 uncultured Prolixibacteraceae bacterium
TATCAGCGTTATCAATATTGGATAACCAAGGCGAATTTTCAGATACCATTCATTGCGGCTTATGATGCTCCAATTATCATCGAAAGTATTGAGTTCACTCCAGCTCCCGTTATTAATAACAAAAATGGTAAATCACAGAATCCATATAAATCTATTTTGGTTAACCATTTAAACCAGGAGTTCTCTGGTAAAGGCACTCATATTATCAACTTTTCTATCGATTGTCTGTTGGGAAAAGAAAGTCATTCATCCAGCAGGCAGAAGTTAATAATATCCGGGTCAATTACATGTAGGAATAAATATACTGGCGAACGCCGAATATTTGAGTTTAATGAATTGGAATGGAAAACAAATTGGTAAAAAATAAACCCAACTACTATGAAAAAGATAATTGTTATTCTGAAATTTTCGCTTTTGTTCATTCCACTATGTGGTTTGACAATTTCGTGCAATTCCGTCAGTAAGGATTGGGAAGAAGCCACCAGCCTGAATACAATGGAAGCTTACAATGAGTTTCTCAGGAAGCATCCGGAGAGTGAATATCAGAACAAAGCTAAAATGAAGATATACGATCTTGCATATGTTCAAGCTATTTCGATAAATACATTGCATGAATACGTGAATTATTTACACACCTATCCCGACAGTGATTCTTGCTGGGCAATAAAGGTCAGGTTGGGAGAGATCAATTTCAATATTTTAAAAGCTTTACTACTGAAAAAACTTGAGATTAATGATCTGAAAAGAAGCAATATCAGGAAAATCAGGGAGCATCTGCAACCAGCCTTATTAACCTTATCGAAGAATCAAAAAGATCAGTACCGGCATGATAATAACTATATAAGGATTCATACATATCTGGCAGATATTCAATTCAAGTATATAGATAATTTAAACGGGAAATTTAATTCTGCTGTATCTCCTTATTTAACATCACTCGGAGGATTAAATAAAGGTGATACTATTGTTCTGGATTCCTTGAGGCAATATTGTGAAAACAATCAGATGAAGACAATAGCCTGCGATTCAGGAGCATTGAATATTTACAGGATCTGGTTGGATGAACTGGATATTATTCAAAGTGCAAAGAATGAAATGAAGAATGAAATTCAAGGAATGAGCTATCCGGTTTTTGCAGACGATGCTATTCGATTAATTGAGAATACTTCCGCCACCTATTTATATGTCCTCGATAGGTTATATTTCCACCGTCACGGCCTGGTCCATGGTGAGGCCGAGCAGTCCGGCGGCCGGGCCCCGGTTGATGGCGATCTGCAGGTATCCTGTGGTGCTGAACAGGGCCAGCATCTCTCCTTCCACCACATCCTGGTATGCCCGGCTGATCTGGGTAATGCGGTAACCGGCAGTGCGGAAGGTGATGGCGAATTTCTGGTTTTTGACAAAGGAGCGGAAGGCTGATTCGGTGATATTGGTGAAGGCGTTGCCGTAGTTGTCGATATAGATCACCTTTCCCTTGAGCAGGTTACCCTGCACGACCGGCCGGAAGGAGATTCGCTCTGCCACCTTTTCCCTGATATGCCCGAGTTCCTCAGGCGGGAGGCCCCTGGCCAGATGGCAGGCCACCTTCACAAAGACATCACGGGTGGAGAATGTAAAGTAGTCGGAGTCCTGTATCACTTCGATCTCCAGTATGAAATCGGGCCGGCCATCGCATACCAGGGAGAATATCCCGCTGTCGGATCCGATGAACCAGTGTTCGTTGAACCGCACCAGGGTATGCGGTGCGGTAATGGAGGCCTCGGTATTGATGGCCAGGATATGGATGGAGCCCGCCGGAAAATCGCCGTAGAAGCTGCGGATGATGAATGCCGCCTGGTTCAGGTCGAAGGGGGGAATATCATGGGTGATCTCAACGACCTCGGCTCCGGGCAGATTACGGAGAATGGCTCCCCTGACTGCGCCTGCATAGTGATCTTTTCTGCCCCAGTCGCTGGTCAATGTGATGATGGCCATCGGTTTATTTATACATTTGCGTGTTCAAAGGTATATATTTTTTCATGAGTGAAAAGACCATTCAGATTGAATCCTGCCATCCGCTGGAGATTTTCGGTCCCAACGACCGGAACCTGGAGGTGATCAGGAGGTATTTCCCGAAACTGAAGATCGTTTGCCGCGACACGTATGTCAGGGCGCTGGGAGAGGCTGCTGATCTGCTCGATTTTGAGGAAAAGTTCACGGCATTGCTTTCATTTTACGACCGTTTCGGGAAGCTGACCCCCGGTGATATTGAATCGGTGCTCGATCCGGCAGCTTCTTTCCCTGACGCGAATGCTGATAACGGTTCCGGGGTACTGGTACACGGCAGGAACGGGTTGCAGGTGAGGGCACGTACAATCAACCAGCAGCGGCTGGTGGAGGCGTGCGACCGGAACGACCTGATCTTTACCATTGGACCGGCCGGCACCGGCAAGACCTACACCGCAGTGGCGCTGGCTGTCAGAGCCCTGAAAAACCGGGAGGTGAAACGCATCATTCTCACCCGCCCCGCCGTAGAGGCAGGCGAGAGCCTCGGCTTCCTCCCCGGCGACCTGAAGGAGAAACTCGATCCCTACCTTCAGCCACTTTACGACGCCCTCCGCGACATGATCCCCACCCAGAAGCTGCTGCAGTACCTGGAGGACCGCACCATCGAGATCGCTCCGCTGGCCTTCATGCGCGGCCGGACCCTCAACAACGCCTTCGCCATCCTCGACGAAGCCCAGAACACCACCCCCGGCCAGCTCAAGATGTTTCTCACACGCATGGGCGCCTCCTCAAAGTTCATCGTCACGGGCGACATCACCCAGATCGACCTCCCGCCAAAACAGACCTCCGGCCTCGTGCATGTCCAATCGCTCCTGAAGGAGATTCCCGGCATCGGATTCGTCTACCTCGACCACGCCGACATCATAAGGCACAAACTGGTCAGCCGGATCATCAAGGCATATGAATAAAGCCGGAAGAAAGGGGCGGGATTTTAGAATAAAAGTGAACGGGTGAACAGGTGTTTAGTTTATGACTTCAATAAGTCGAACAATATTTTTCAATTTTAGGTTTATAATATGACCTTTTCTGGCCAGGAATTCATTTTCGAAGTGCCCCATAATTTGTTGATATAGTCTATGGAAAAGAAGTCTTCAAAAGCATGGATCCAGTAGGTTCCCCGGTCAGTTAACTGAACAAGATCCTCTTCGTTGTTTAAAAATCCAATCCTGTCAAGCTGTTTCATATACGAACCGTATTTTTCGTCGAAACTCCGGTGAAATCTTTTTTGGAAGTCGCTTTTCCTGAATTTCGTCTCGTAGATCCTCCAGAAGAGCCAGCTTGCCATTTGTGCTTTTTCCGGTAAGTCCAATGACAAGGCAACCGGAGAAGTTCCACTCTCGGTTGCTTTGATATATTCTCCCACCGTAAACGTATTCACGTAAAACAGGTCGTTCAGATAAGAACCGCCACTGGCGCCAAGTCCAATGTACGAAGGAACAGTAACCGAACAATACTTTTCGGTTCCGCGCTTCGTAAATGCCCATACCGATGAGCGTTCAAACCCGGAGCTGTAAAATACATCTTCAATGACCTTCAGAAATTTCCTTCTCCGGAACATGGTGGCAACAGCATTCCGTTTTGTGTTGAATTCCCTGCCAAAACGTGTGTATGGAAAACAGAACAAAGGATAGGTCGCTGCCTGTTGTATTCCCAACTTAACCATGTCGTGACTTGCCTGTTCAACTTCTGCAACGGTCTGGCCGGGCAGGTCGAAAATATAATCGATGTTCAGGCATTCGAAATTCTTGCCGGCTGCCCTTTCCACAATTCTTTTAACATCAACGGTATTATATGGCCTTTCCAGCATTTTCAGATGCCTGTCCTGCAACGCCTCAATACCAACACTCAGGTATTTAACACCTAAAGATTCTAACGTGTCCAGATTTTTTTGGCTTAGATGGTTCGGATGGCTCTCGATATGAATGGAGCATTCCATGTTAAAGAGCCTGTAGATTGCATTCAGAATATCTTCCAGCCCCTTGCCCAACATGGAGGTTGGAGTGCCTCCACCGATATAAAAACTTGAAATGGTTTTACCGGCCATCAGGCCGGCATATTTTTTAACCTCAGTTATGACTGCTTTGGCGTATCTTCTTGCGGCATCATCGCTGAAGATTTCTTTGTTGTATGGACAGTACGGACAAATCTGACTGCAAAACGGAATATGAAGGTACAAGCCAATTTTATCGAGAGCATGAATGTTTGTCGCTATTGACTTATCATCCGGAACGATATGCTGAAATATGATTTCACGCTTACCCGTAAAATGCCTGCTGATTTTTTTTCGTATAAGTTCTGAAATCATATCCGTTGGATGAAAAAAGATTAAAAATATTTCAGGGCATTCCATATTGCCCCTGGTTTCAGCTTCAGGGTCTGGTTTATTTCGGCATAACTCAGATAACCACAATCTTTACATAATTCACCGTTTTTGCTTTCACGGCAACAATTATAATATTGCCCCTGTTCATAAACCTGGCAGATCCGGAGGTTCTTCTTCCAGTCGTTACGAATAGCCGATTTAAGACCGGTTGTGGAATTTAAAATTCGATATTTCTTTTTCAGATTTATAAGCTGCAGCAGAATTTCGGTTCTTGCCTGCGCATCAAGGTGCAGTTCATCGTATCCATAATAAGGGGTGTGGAAATAAAAAAAGATGCCCTTTATACGCGGTATTTTATCAATAAAAGCACAAAAGACTGCAATCACATGAAGTCAAA
>CAYWHQ010000262.1:0-4761 GCA_964457665.1 uncultured Prolixibacteraceae bacterium
CATCGATATAGGAGGGTAAAACGTGGTTCCCCGAACTGACAAGAATCCCGGAAATGGTTACCGATATCAGGACCCCTGAATCGTAAAGTGAAGATATCCTGTAATTTATAAAATATGAACGGACCAATTCACTGGTCGTCTTTTTTCTGATTTTCCCCGACAACCAGGTAAGGTATAAATTTCTGAGAAGCGACAGTAAAACCGGAATCTGTGCAATTGAGAAATCAATTGTTGTGTCGGGAACTACCATTCGTTTGACAGAGAGAATGATCAGCACGATGCTGGAAGGGATTACCAGCGCCCCGTAAAGCAGGCTGCTGAAATTTTCAAGTTTTCCGGTACCATATGGAAATTTGACGGTATCGGATCTGAGAATTTCTCTCATGGATTTAAAGGCAAAAAACCTTACCATAAGCCCCAGAAGAAATGCTGCAGCAGAAGTATAAATGGTAATGGAATCCGACAAATACCCAATAATAACGAAAAGGACGATCATGGGCAGACCAGAAAACAGTGCAAGATCAACGAGCCACTTTACTTCTTTCAGGATCATCCTTTCGGGATTATCCTGCGATGAAGCCGTATGCTTATTCACTGGATCCATTAACAATGATTTGGGATTTAGTTAATTGCTGATATTGCCGGTAAAATTGCAGAATTTCACCTTTAACCTTTTCAAGTGCGATTTCTCCCGCTTCGAGGATGACAGGCAATTTTTCTGTATCCCAGATGGAAATATACTTATCAAAGACAACTTTTACATAGATCACTTCTCCTTCTGTTAAATTCAGTGTAAGACATGTCTGGCTTGCTGCGATAGTTTTTGCATAGATTTTGCCATAATGCAGTGTCGTTTCATAATAACCCTTTGGGTTGGGAGATAGTTTTTCAAGAAAATCCATAACGATGATCATATCAGCCTTATGCCTCACTGCTTGCAAAACAGGCACCGGGGCGCTGAAAACGCCATCGAAAAGCCATCGGCCTTCAATTTTGATAGCCGGAAGGAGCGGAAATATAGCAGAAGAGGCATAGACGCAATCGGCAAGATCTCCTTTTTCAAGGCCAACACCTTCGCCGGTCTGGAAATCGGTTGCCTGAAGAATGGTTTTAATGCCAGGATCTTCAATTCTGCGGGATCCAAAAAGTTCTCTGAAAAGCTTCCGGATGGAATCGGGCTTGATCAAGGCTCGTTCTTTATCCATCCTCCCGAATGGTAGCCCTGCCACCGCCGCAATGGCTTTGTAATCAGGCCGGAAGATTTTTTTTCTTACCCGGGATGAGATGAAGGAGATCATATCCTCTGGGGAATAACCGGAGGCAATCATTGCCGACCCAATGGCTCCTCCACTGCAACCCACGAGAATGTCGATGTCTATTTGATTGGAATTCAGAAATTTGAGAAGCGGGATAGCGGAATAGGGTTTGATGCCGCCTCCTCCAAGAACAAGTGCAATTTTGGGTTTCGTCATAAGTAGTGATGATAATGTTGCCGTACCTTCATCAAAATTAATAACATTTCTGCCTGATCAGACAGCAGCGAAAACATCATCGTCAAAGAGGGCTGATTAAATCACGATTGCCCCATGCATCACGCAGTTGCGGTTTGCCGCGGTGATTATCACAGCGGGCGTGGAATCGACCGAATCGGGAAAGCCTCTGGATGTTTAAGGGCTTCAATCTCAATATCGATGTCCGGTTTTCCCCGATGTAACTGAGATGGCGGTACATTTCGGACAGCAAAATACAAAAATCCCGAAGTTGTGACAACAATCTTACTCCAGGTGGTATCCTGTCAGTTTATTGGAGTAGAGTGAGGGAACGACCAGCAACTTTCTGCCCGGAATGTATAAAAAATCGGCAGCATGGATTTCGGGTGCAGTGGTGTCAAGCAGCAATTGCTTGTTCCCATTGCTTTCCAGCCTGTAGATTTTTCCGTTGAAGTCGGAAATAAGATAACCACCTTTACCGTCGGATGTTAAACCGTCAATGATGGCGTTGTTTCCAATTCGTACCAATGTGGTGATCAGCTTCGACGACCGGTGGATTTTTTTAACACAGCCATCGGCTGAGGTCCCCACAAGTAAATAATCTCCCTCCACCAGTATACCATTTGGACGCCCGAGCTGTTCATCCTGAATCCAAACCTCCATTTGCCTCTCCGACAACCTGTAAACAGTATTCTTTCTGCTGTCGGTAATGTAGATAGATCCGTCACTCCCAGCCGACACATCGTTGGGGAGTCCGGGTTCGGGGAAACGGTATCTTGCGACAATGGTTTCGCTTTCAGGATCAATCTCCACCAGCGCCATTCTTCCAACCACATATAGCCGGTCGTTGAACATACACATCCCGGATGGCTGAACGATTCCTTCTACCCACATAGTGTCAATGATATTCCCATCGGTACTTATCCGGGAGATGAACTCTCTTCCATCATTGTAAAAGTTTGAAAGATAGATAACTTCCCGTTCAGGATCCCAGACCGCGGATTCGGGGAGCCGGAGTCCTTTGTTTATCTCCCATTTTTTCGACAGATGATTGTCTTCATCCACGGCGGTGGCTTCCATTAAGACCAAACCCCATCCGACAAATGATTCGGTTAGTGCAACAATTAGTTCGTTGGACCCTTTTTTCAATGGCAGATTAATGTAGTCGTTCAAACCTACAATCCCCTGAAAGGAGGGATCGCGGCTGGTGTACGCGCTGTTTCCCCCGAAAAGAAACTGGCCGTTCAGGAAAATGCTGATCATGTCGCTGTAACCGAAGGAAAATAGTTTTTTGGTGTCCTTGTCCGATTGAAGAGTTGTCTTTAAATATACCAATTCAGGCAGACTTCCTCGCCGGCTTATGTAACGCGAAAGATCAACAATTCCATCGGGCCGGCAGTTTACTGTTTTCCAGGCGAGGTTACTGAGACCTTGTTCTTCAGGGGTAAGTGCAGGATCGATATCGGCTGCATTGAATACGGGCGACATCTGCCATTGTTCGGTAATCCCGAATGGTATTTCTACCCCGGTTTCCGGAGGGAATCCGGAAGGTATTTCATGGTTAATCCTGAAATTGGAGAAAAAAGTTGTTCCGTCAGCCGGCCCGATTAGTCCTGTTTTTCCCTCGCGGTCGCCATGGGCAAGATGCCGAACCAACAGAATAGGAGCAGGATCGTGCCTCAGGGTAACCCGTGCCTGGCAACCCAGGATCTCCAGTTTAACATGAACCCACTCGTTCTCCGGCAAAGCGGCAGAGGCTGTATAATCCTCGCCCGTATACAATTGCCAGCTGTCGATGCTGTTGAAAGTTCCAACGTACTGGACAACATTGCTGAAGGAAGCCGGCAGATGCGGGCGGAAATAGATGCGTTCATAATCGCCATCCGAAGCCATCCTGAAAATCACCCCCGGGTATGAACGTTGACCCGTAACGACCATGTCAAACTCGATTACCCCGTTGCGGAGAATGGTATCTTTTAAAAATGCTGTCCCGCTGAGCGCATTGCGCCCCAGATATTCCGATACCCTTGCCCTGGTCAGATCCCAGCTCAGGGTATCGAAAGGGATTGGGGCTGAAGGTGTCTGGCCACTGCTCGCCACAGAGATTGTTAAAAACATCCAGGGAAGCAGTTGTCTGAAGGTTTTGTCAAGTGACTGTAATATCATGATCAGCATCGTTTTTCGCTGCAAATTAATACCCTCCCCGGAAGGGTTCAATTAAAGTCGGTAAGATGGCTTAATCGGTCGGTGTTACGCTGGAAATATACCGAATATCTTCTCCATTGCACAGTTCCTGTATGTAAAAATCCCTTTTAACTGTTTCCGGATAAAGAGCCACCGGGCAAGATCCCCGAGGATCCCGAAAGGAGGTTTGTAGTGCACAATATCAGTCATCATAACACCCCCTTCAACCGGTTGCAAATGATGCTCGTGATGCCAGAGACTGTATGGACCTGCCCTTTGTTCATCCACGAAATACTCAGGTTCCTTCACCTGGGTGATCTCGGTGACCCATGTCATTCTGATCCCTGCAACAGGGCTGACTTTGTAGCTAATGATCATTCCCGGATAAGCTTTTGAAGGGAGATCGGGGGTGGTGATCTGAAACCCCATATAGGGAGGGGTAATCTTCTGCAGGTTGGCCGGGGATGAGATGAAGTCCCAGACCGTCTCCCGAGAAGATGGAATTCTTTGAGTGGTTTTCAGACGATATACCGACATTTTTGAAAGATAGATTCACAAAGATAATGCAATAACCGCGCACATTGCATCCATCTCTTTTATCTTTTGCAGAAGAATCCCGGATTTTTACCGATCATAATAAGCATTCATCTAAAAAGCCCTGCGCATTTTCATGTTAACTTGCAACTTGCAACTTGAAACTCAAAAAGGAAGTATATGAAGAGTCCTGTTTTTAGTATGCTATCCCTGATGCTCCTTCTGACCACCGGATGTACGGCTACCCAGGTGGGGGCGAATCTTGACAGGGGAACCATTGGTGTGGATTTTACCTTCTCGAAGGCAAATATGTGTTTTGGCCCTTCGCCAAAAATCACCTTATCCAGCCTGCCTTCGGGTACTGCCGGGCTAAAGGTGTCGCTTCGCGACCTGGACCATCCGGGTGCCGACCATGGTGGTGGTGATCTGAAGAGTTTCAGGGAAAGTGTAATACCTGAAGGGGCCTTAAAAGGGTACCAGGGTCCTTGTCCGGTAATGACCGATCATCGGCGGTATCATTACGTATTCAAGGTAGAGGCGCTGGATTCAACCG
>CAYWHQ010000263.1:0-4748 GCA_964457665.1 uncultured Prolixibacteraceae bacterium
CTGAAGCGGGCATGAATAACCGGTTCAACAGGAAAGATATCCCGGATGGCAACTGCCTGATCAAGATAACTGTTCATCCGGAAGGTCAGTGTGATACATTCCTTCTGATCCAGGTCCCGCTCCAGGTCGAAATGGGCAAAATACTGCCCGGCATGTACCCCGGTATCGGTCCTTCCACAACCGGTCAACCCTATTTCTGTACGCAGCATCAACGAAAAAGCTTTCTCCAGATACTCCTGCACCGAAATGGCATCGGGCTGACGTTGCCAGCCATGAAAACCGGTCCCGTCGTAACACAGATGAACAAAGTATCGCTGCATCAGGTCAGTTTTGACATCTCCTTCCTGATCCACCCATACCATTCGTCCATCCCGTCGCCCCGCTGCGCCGAAACCTCTATGAACCGCATGTCGGGCTGAACCTCCAGGGCATTCGACCTTGCAAGATCTGTGCTGAAGATCACATAGGGCGAAAGATCTATCTTGTTGATCAGACACAGTTGGGAACTCCTGAACATATAAGGATATTTCACCGGTTTGTCGTCCCCTTCCGTAACGCTCATGATGAGCACCCTGAATTTCTCCCCCAGATCAAAAAGCGCCGGGCAGACCAGGTTCCCTACATTTTCTATGAAAAGTACCGATCCCGGTCCGATACCGAGGTCATGGAGAGCATGGTGCACCATGTGTGCATCGAGATGGCATCCCGATCCTGTATTGATCAGTTTTACCGGTACCTGCAATCTGGAAATCCGGTCGGCATCCAGGCTGCTTTGCTGGTCGCCTTCAATGACATAAACAGGGAAATCATTCTTTAAATGGCTGATGGTGCTTTCAAGGATCGTTGTCTTCCCCGATCCGGGCGAACTCACCAGATTGATGCATAAAATCTTCAAGCCTTCAAAGAAGCCCCGGTTCCGTGCTGCAAGCAGGTTGTTCTCATGAAGAATATCCTTCTCCAGCCTGATTACCCGGCCTTGCTGGGCTTCGTCGTGCCGGTGTGTAAGATCATGGGGATGATCATGATGATGAAACCCCTGGGGCTCAGGTTGCCCGCATCCGCAATGTTCGCACATAGGTGATTTAATTTAAGCGTTATGGATCATTTTTTTCGTCTATTGTCAAAGATACAATGCGCAGGGAATCGTCCGGAGGTTCCACGATTTTTATCCCGGCTTTCTCCAGCAAGGTCTCCTTCCCCGCAAGTTCGAGGGCAAACAACAAAGCTACCGGATCAACACCCGACTCTTTTCCAACCTCAATCTCCATGGCCAGAACCCTGGAACCACCATGTCTGGACGCCTCATCCCCTGCGATATCAAGGATACTGATTGCAAGACTCAGTTCATGCATACCTGTCAGGATTGTTCATTAACATATTCGCGGCAACTGATCGCCGGTCAGTTCATCCAGTATGCGCCTTCCACCCGTCCTGGTCCTGAGCACCACCCTTCCGGGGTGTTCGCCTGTGATTGCCCCTATGATCGCTGCCTGCCTTCCGGTAGTGCTTTTGCGGCATGCCGACAGGGTTGCTGCAGCCCTGTGGGATGAAGTCACTACAATCACTTTTCCCTCATTGGCAATATAGAGCGGATCAAATCCGAGCAGTTCGCAAAACGCCCTGACATGAAGGTTGGCAGGCACAGCCTCTTCTTCGATCTCAATTCCCACGTTTCGTTTCATAGCCAGCTCATGCAGCACAGTCACCACCCCTCCCCGTGTTGCATCCCGCATAAAATGAATATCATTATTGACTGATAAGATCCTTTGGATCATCGGGAATAAAGATGCACAATCCGACCGGATGGGAGAGCGGAAAGGAAATTGTTTGCGGGCCTGAAGAACTGCCATTCCATGTTCCCCCGGAGGTCCGTTCAGGATGATCCTGTCACCAGGTTCCACCGCGACTCCTGAGGCAATGTTACGATGCTGCGCTGGTAAAAATCCGATACCGCTGGTATTGATATAAATCCCGTCGCACCTCCCTGCCGGAACCACTTTGGTATCCCCTGTCACAACCTTCACGCCCGACGCACGGGAGGCACGTGCCATGGAACGGACAATCCGTTCCAGACGCGATAGCCTGAAACCCTCCTCGATGATGAATCCTGCACTGAGATACATTGGCCGGGCTCCTGTGACAGCCAGGTCGTTCAGGGTGCCGTCGACTGCCAGCTTGCCAATGTCACCGCCGGGAAAGAACAAGGGATCCACAACAAAGGAATCGGTCGTGAAAGCAAGCAGTTCCCCTCCGGAAGGAAGAACGGCCGCATCCGTTTCCTCCTGCAACGAGGCGTTTCCCAGATGACGGAAGAAACCCTCCCTGATCAGCTCTTTCATATAAACCCCGCCATTCCCGTGGTCAAGGGTGATAATGCCGGAATTCCTTTTCATGTTCGGCTATATCTGTAATGAATGGCACAAACCCCTTCCGACGACACCATACACGCACCTACCGGATTCAGGGGAGAGCAAACCCTGTTAAACAGCGGACAGTCGGCAGGCTGACTCCTTCCCGTCAGGATCTCTCCGCAGATGCATCCTTCGTCAGAAGAGGTTTTCCTGACCTTGATGCCAAAACGACGCTCCGCGTCGAACATGGCAAACTCCTCCCGGATTGCCAGTCCGCTATCCTTCACGACTCCCAGTCCACGCCACTCCGCGTCCGAGGGACGGAAAACCCTGGCCATGATCTCCTGTGCTCGAATATTTCCCTCTTTCCTGACAACCCTTCCATACTGATTTTCAACCCTGTGATCTCCGTTACGGATCATGTCGACCAGCATCAGAACCGACATCATGATATCTGCCGGTTCAAATCCGCAAATGACGACTGCCCGGTGGTATGTATCCGCCAGCCTGTCATATATACCCGATCCGGTGATGGCGCTGACATGGCCCGGAGCAATAAACCCGTCGATTCGGGTTTCACCTCCTGCCAGCATCTCAAGGGCCTGCGGCATCTGTTTATGGGCGCTGAGCACCGAGAAGTTCCTAATCCCCTTCTCATGTACCTGAAGGATAGCCAATGCGGTGGAAGGAGCCGTGGTCTCAAACCCAATACCCAAAAACACGACCTGTACCGCCGGATTGTCATGGGCAATGTGCATCGCCTCCGAAACGGAATAAACCACCCGTATATCTCTTCCCTGCTGTTTCTCCTTTTCCAGGGAGGAGGTACTTCCCGGAACCCTCATCAGATCGCCGAAAGTGGCTACGGTCAACTGCTGATGCCGGCAAAGACTGATGGCCTGGTCGATAAACCGGCGTCCTGATACGCAGACCGGGCATCCGGGTCCCGAAAGGAGTTTGATAGTGCCGGGGAGTAACTGATGTAACCCGTTCCTGTGAATGGCCATGGTATGTCCGCCACATACTTCCATCAGGGATACCGGCGCCCAAGCCGCCCTGCCGATCCGGCCGGCCAGATCCCTGACCAGCGAAGCATCGCGAAACTCATCGATGAATGGCAGCAGTTTCCCCATCACTGCTCTTCCGTTTCCGCGATATCCCTTATGAGCCGGATCGTTTCCTGCGCCTCGCCGGGGTCAAGCCGGGCAATGGCAAAACCGGCATGGAGTATAATGTAATCACCGGGAACCACACCTTCCAGCAACCCCAGATTGGCCCGGTATTTTACCTCTCCGAGCATCACCTCAGCTTCGGCACCTTCGATGCTCAGCACCAGTGCCGGCACACCTAAACACATCCCTGTTTCCTCCTTTCCGATGCCACAGCCAGCTGGCCGAGTGAAATCCCGCCGTCGTTGGCAGGCACCTTCTCATGCACGTACACATCCAGACCCACTGCCCTGAAGGCTGGCAAAAGAGATTCCACCAGATACCTGTTCTGGAACACACCGCCCGAAAGTATTACCCGGTCCATCCGTTTCGCATCTCTGATCTTTAATACAGATTCAAAAATAATATAAATAACGGTATTGTGAAAACGGGTTGAGATCAATGAAACATCAACCCCTTTCAGCATGTCGCTGCCGACTCCCCGGATGACCGGACGCAGATCGGTCACGGCAGCCGGCCGGCAGGGATACCGCTCAGTGCAGTCCTTCAATACGAGTGACTCCAGCCTGACTGGACCCTCTGCCGGAAAGGAATTCTCGAGACACAATCCTGTGATGGCTGCTACGGCATCGAACAACCTCCCGGCTCCGGAGGACTCCGGACATCGGGTGCCTGAGTCAATCATATGGATGAGCATCCGGGTCGTCTCCGGACCTTTACTGCAGACAGGTGGTAAGGAGAGGGTAGTCATATCCTTTCCGAAGGCGCGGTAGAGGTAACCCGTTGCGGTACGCCATGGCTCCTCCGCCGCTATGTCGCCTCCGGGAAGTGGCAGATAGCCAAAATGGCCCATCCTCCGGAAGTCATTCCTGCCGGCCACCATGAATTCAGAACCCCACACCCTTCCGTCGGTCCCCCAACCTGTTCCATCCATGGCAACCCCGATCACCTCTCCCTCCAGCGAGTGTTCAGCCATGCAGGAAACCACATGTGCATGATGGTGCTGAACGTAGGTTATTGGCAGTGAATTGTATTCCAATGCTTTCTGGGTGGAATGGTATGCCGGGTGCATGTCGCAGGCAACCAGCGAAGGTGTGAACCGGAATAATTCAGTAAAATCCTGAAGCGTTCTGTCGTAGCATTCATTCGCCCCCAGGTGGCTCAAATCGCCGATATATGGTCCCGGGATCGCATAGCTGTCCTTCCCGATACAAAATACCGCCGAGAG
>CAYWHQ010000264.1:0-4732 GCA_964457665.1 uncultured Prolixibacteraceae bacterium
TTACCCATTTATCATAAGGCTCCCATCCGATAAACTGTCCGTGCGGAATGATATCCATATATCTTCGGCCGCTTAGAAAATCGGAGAGCTGTTCATGGATATTACCACCGCCATTGAACCGGGTGTCGACGATCAGCGCCTTCTTTTCGAAATTACGCCCCAGCGCTTCCTCAAATACAGTTCGCATGCTGGCATCATCCATTGAACGGACATGAACGTATCCGATGGTTCCGTCGGAGAGCCTTTCAACCTCGGCCCTGCGGTTCTTCACCCATCTTTTGTAAAGCAGTTCATTGGCAGCTCCAACCGTGATCGGTTTGACGCTCTCCTCCCAATGGTTGCCCGATACCGGGTCGAAGACCGAGAGTAAAGTCAGCTTCCCGTTTTTCCGGTTAAGCAGGGAATAAAAGTCAAGGGAGTCGGTGACAGGCACACCGTCGATCTTCTCCACGATACAGCCTGCTTTAACCTTTGAGATGGCTTTGTCGAGCGGACCGCCTTCCACCACCTCGAGCACTTTCAGCCCCGGGCCTGAAAAACCGTAGTCATAGAAAAGTCCCAGGTCGGCAGTCTGGTCGGTATTCGGGCGATTGGCACGATACCCGCACCCGGTGTGGGAGGCATTGGCCTCTCCGAGCATTTCGCTCAGCATCTCTGCAAAATCATAATTGTTGCTGATACAGGAAAGGAACGGACTGTAGGCCTTGTAGTAAAAATCCCAGTCTACCCCGTGAAGATCTTCCACGTAGAACTTCTCCCTGAACTGCCTCCAGGCATGGTCGAAAATATAACTTCGCTCTTCGGCCGGTTTCAGCAACATCTCTCCGGTAGTCTTCAATGGGTCCGACTTTCCGCCTTCCACCTCCACCTTCATCGGTTTGCCGTCGGCCAGCAAAAAGATGAACTTTCCGTCGCCCGAGAGCTCCATCGACGGCCGCTTCACTCCGAGTTTGGCCAGCACCTTCGTCTCCTTCGTTCGCAGGTCGGTGACCCATAGGTCATTGTCCTTCTCAAAACTGGTCAGGTAGAAGAGCTTCTCCCCGTCGTTTGAAAGCAACCAGTCGCGTACCCGCGAGGTGTGTGTGGTAAGTTTGCTTTTACGGTCAGTCAGGTTTTGCCAGTCGAATAACACTTGCACGCTGTCGCTCTTTTCGCCCGTTGCGGTTTGTTCTTTATCCGCCTTATCCTGTTTACTCTCTTCCTTCTTCCTCTCTTTTTCTTTTTGAAGATCTTTTTTCTCCTTCTCCTCCAGATCCTTTAAAAGTGCAAGCTCTTCCTTCGACAGCAGGAAACGGTCGTAAACCTCCCGTGTGAAAAACATCTGATAGACATCCGCGGTCGAGATGTTCCCTCCCTGGGTATGGTCGCCATTGCGGTTACATCCCCATACCATCGACTTCCCGTCCTTCGACCATTTTGGACCGTAATCATCGTAGCCGCTAAGCGTCAGGTTGATGATATCCCCTTTCCCATCCGAGGAGATCAACCCCGCTTCCGGACTGAAAATGCGGTCGGGAAATGCATAGCTGACCAGAAACCATTTGCCGTCGGGCGACCACTGGTAATACTGGTCGCCATCGGCATAGGAGTAATTGTATCTTGCGGGCAGAATCAGTCTGGATTTCCTGCTCTCCAGGTTGATCACCTTCAGGATCACCCGGTCCTCCAGATAGGCTACCTCCTTACCGTCGGGAGAAAATTCCGGCTGGAACTCTTCGGCTGCGGTGGCCACAACAGGGTCGGTTTTCAACAGGGTGGAGGCATAGAAGTAGGGCTCCTCCTTCCGGACCAGGGAGGTGGTATAGACATTCCAGCTCCCGCCCGTTTCCGCGGCATAGACCAGCGACCGACCGTCGGGACTGAAGCTGACACTTCTCTCCTGCCAGGGAGTGTTGGTGATCCGCCTGGTGTAACCGCCGTCGATGCTGCTGACAAAGATCTCGCCACGGAACACGTAGGCATACTCTTTACCATTTGAGGAGAGCCTGGCTTCAGTAAACCCTTCATTCACCGGAACGATCTTTTCTTCCGGCGAACGTCCCCCGCCTGAAACCGTCACGCTAACCTTTTTCGGATCGCTGCCGGGAATCATCGTATAAATCCCGCCATGGTAAGTAAAGCAAAGCAGGTTATCATCCGAGCGGGTGAGGAATCTGACCGGATGCTTGTCAAACTTTGTCAGTGCGGTCGTTTTGGAAGGATCCGAAAGGGAACTCTGGTATACATTGAAGGAGCCTCCCTGTTCGCTGAGATAGTAAAAATCATCATTGTTGGCGCCGAATACCGGGTTGCGGTCCTCGCCGTTGAAAGCGGTGAGTTTTGCATATTTCCCGGTGTTGAAATCGTACATCCAGATATCCCTGGCGATGGCGGAGGTGTGGTGTTTACGCCATTCATCTTCATATCCCTTGATGTCCTCGAAAATGATCCTGTCGCCGGTCGAGGTCGGGCAGACATTCAATGCCGGGGTGGGAAGCAATTGCGCCACCCTGCCGCCGCTGACCGGAACCGTGTAGAGTTCGCTCATCAGCCCCATCGGAAATTGGGCGTTGGTCACCAGGTCCTGCCGGTAGGCCGAGAAAATCACATCTCCGTTGTTTGCCGTGAAACTCCAGGGCAGTTCCCGGTTGGAACTGAAGGTAAGCCGCTTTGCCTCCCCGCCGGCTGCGGGCATCACAAAAACATCGAAATTGCCGTTTCGGTCGGAGGCAAAAGCCACCATCCTGCCGTCGTGGCTCCATACCGGCATGTACTCATACGACTCGGTCATAGTCAGCGGAGTGGCAGTCCCCCCGGTTGCGGGGACCGACCAGAGGTCGCCCTGATGGGAGAAGAGGATGGTTTTTCCATCGGGAGAGATGGCGGCATAGCGCAGCCAGAGCGGGTTTTCCTGTGTTTTTCCGGCTCCGGAGACCAGGAAAAGGAGTAGCAACGAAATAATATGTTTCATCATGAAATCAGGATTTTTTCGGTTGTAAAGGACGGGATTAATCCCTCAAAGTTACTTATCAAATTTTACACTGCAAGAAATTATCTGTTCTGATATAATGTGGCGATGATTATATATTTTTGAAATCAAATCCCGGTTCATTCGTGCAGGCATCATCCGCACCGAAAAAAGTTTCTAAAGTATTGCTGATCCTTCTTGCTCTTTCGTTGGGGATCAACCTTATATGTTTAATCCGTTACCTTCCGGATTGGATTGCCGCAAACGATGTAAAGCAGGAACCTGAAAGGCTTCAACCGAAAGGTGAGTACGCTGATCCCCGGCTTATACATGCCGGCAGCACCGCGGTAATTCTGACCATTGGCCAGTCGAATGCAGCCAGCAGCGGGCAGGGAGATTATCACTGCCGCAATGAAGTATATGAATTGTATCATGATACTTTGTTTGCGGCTCGGGATCCGTTGCTTGGCGACATCGGTAACGGAGGCTGCAGTGTATGGACCCGGGTCGCCGATATGCTGATCGACAGCGGACACTACAAGCGTGTGGTTCTGATCCCGGCGGCCGTCGGGGCTACGACTGTAGAATCGTGGGCCGACGGGCAATGCAGTATAATATTGCAGGAGCGGCTGGAGATGATCTCGCGCCACAGGATCAACGTTACCCACGTGGTTTGGCATCAGGGGGAGAGCGACAATCTGGAGAATACTTCTAAGGCACTGTACAAAGTTAGGCTGATGAAGGTGTTGGAACGGATCCGCCGGGCCGGTGTGCAGGCCCCCTTCTGGGTATGTGTGGCCAGTTACCATCCGGAGATGATCGGTATAAAGGAGCATGGTACAGACACCTGTATCCGGCAGGCCCAGATAGAATTTCTTAGGGAAACACCGGGCGTTCGCCCTGGTCCTGATACCGACCTGCTCAATCTTGCCTCCGACCGGTACGACGGGGTCCATTTTTCCAGGACAGGGCTGGATAAATTTTCACGGCAGCTTTACCAGACCCTGAGGAGGTAATATCAGGGTCTGGACATGGCTATGGAAGAGGTTTTGATCAGCATGCCGGGCGTGGCTATTTCCTGATGAATTTTTGAGTAATAACACCATTATTAGTTGTAACTTCCATGATGTACAGCCCTGTACTGAGCGGAGTAACATCAATGGTTGACCCGGTCCCTGAAACCTCCCTTGTCAAAACCTCAGTTCCCCATTGGTTTCTGATGACAATCTTTTGAAGGTTGGAGGCGGATTTTACATGAATCAGACCATCGGTAGGGTTAGGGTAACATTGAACATTCGCGGCAGGGTTCTCTTTAGCGCCAATTCCAGTGTACTGATCGGTAACCTTTATGGTTTCAATCACATACCAGCCATTCGGACCATCGTATTCCCAGGCAAGATAGGTATCGGTTCCGTTGTAGTTCGACAGATCAAGTTCTATCCATTCGAACCCCACCTCTATTGGAACAAATCTGGCGAGCTCAGTGAAGGGCGCACCGCTTACCGGTTCAGGCACCGTGCCAATGACCATATAAGTAGCCGGATAATTATTGTTTTGTCCACACTCCACATACAGCGTCTGTGCCTGGCTTAAAGGAATTGACGGAGATATCACAATGTCGGGGATGGCATTATTGATGTTTGTTTTACCGATCCTGAGACAGGCTGGTTATGTGGATGGGATGGTTTATTCTATCAGTATAATCCTAATTATATTCCAGTAGCTATTAAGGAACCTGGAATTTGTAGCCGAACAGTACGGCTTTACCCCAATCCGGCCGATGAT
>CAYWHQ010000265.1:0-4706 GCA_964457665.1 uncultured Prolixibacteraceae bacterium
GACAGTTTTATTACAGCGGGAAACCCGCTTATCACAGCGTTGAAAATCCGTGAAATGGTGGTAAATGATTTCCGGTATTACCAGATACCTTTCCGCTACACCGCCGGCAAATGCCGCATACCGTCAGAGGTATGGCAGAGCAGCGGAGGCACCGCTCTGGAAAAATCCGTACTGCTGGCAGCCCTTTTACGTTCGGCCGGAACAGAAGCCACCCCTGTGGTGATTTCCGACACACCTTTTGAGATTTCCGACTTTGCTGTCATGATATCACCTGAAAAACATCCCCGGATTATTCTTTCGGCCACCCATAAGAATGATCAGGATATGGTGAAGGCGAACGGCGGCCGGATGTTTTATCCTTTTTCTCACGACAAGGTGTTGGCTCCCTATAAGCCTGATCCGCCTGCCGGTAAACTGAATCTCAAGGGGACCTTTATCATTTCATCCGATCCGGGACTGACCGGGATGATGGAGATCAGGACCGTGGGAGCGCTGAATCCTTACCTGATGCTGATTCAGGACAGCAGCAGGCTCCGCCAGTGGATTGCCGGCGGGATTTCCGTTTCGGACATAAAGGAACCCAAAGAGATAAAGACCGGTCATCATGAGTCGTTTCAAAGCTGGGTGGTAGAGCAAAAAAAGCCATTCAGGTCCGACAGTAACCTTTTCTTTTTCCAGATCCCTTTCATCAGGGAGGGAGTGGATGGATGGGGGATCAGGAATCTTTCGGCCAGAAGGGTCTCGCCGGTTGAAATACCGCTTACGGCCGAAGAAGAATATGCTTTTGAGATCACATTGCCTGCGGGATATCATCTTTTCGGAGAAGAGAAAAAGAGAGGGATCAGAAACGGCGCCGGGAGTTTCGATCTGCTGATAAGGGAAAAGAACGGGAAGATACAGATCGAAAAACGCATCACCGTGTATCAGGGAAGTTATGGACCTGGCATCGAAGGCAAAGAATATAACGAACTGAAGGAGCTGATGGATGCCTGGAACAATCCCCGGCACCGGGAAATCATCCTGATCAGGCCATAATCCGGTTACCGGGTGATTACCCGGCCCAGGCCCTGCTTATGAATCAACACGCTTTTATTTTTCAGCTCCTTAAGTTTCTTTAAAAGAACCGCCATCTCATCCTGTGAACCTGGGGTATTCAGCTGATCCTGCAACGATGTGATCATCCGGTCGATTTTCCGTGCCTTAAAGGTAAGAAGGGCATGATTGATGTGGTCCAGAAGATTTTCCTCCTCAGTTTCGATGATAATGTGGTTCTTTTTCCAGTTTTCGCTGAGCTCATAGGGTGTAAAGATGATATCAACCGCTGTTATGGAAAGGCTCTTGTCGGGATGCGACAGAAAAAAATTCAGGCCGGGAGATGTATCCCCCTCGAGCAGGGTTTCATATTCGGAGATGATTCTTTGAAGGAGCGGATTGTCGAAGACCAGACCTTCGTTTCGGATATCGTGCAGCATATAATCCGACACCAGGACCCGGACATCGGGTTCTTTTCCGGCCGGGGATTTTTTCTTCAGGGTGACGGATTCGCTTCCATAAAGCAACAGAAGGCGGACAATCTCCCTCTCCTGGAATTCATCGTTGATGTTAGTCTCTTCCCGGTTTTCTTGTTCCCGGACGGGTGTTATCGTGCCGGTTTCTTCAGAGCCGGGTTGCAAGGGCTGTTCAAACTTCTTTCGCAACGCCTTAATCATGGCGTTTACCAGCACCTGCTCCCCGATGTCCATGAGGTCGGCACATTCCCTGATATATACCGACCGCGTAATGGCATCAGGAATTAAGGAGATGGTAGACACAATTTCCTTGATCAGCGTGGCTTTTTTGATCGGGTCGTGGCTTGTTTCGCTGATTCCCAGGCGTGCCTTGAAGAGAATGAAGTTAACCGCTTCCCGTGAGATGAAGTTCTTTACCTCATCGGGATGATGTTTTCTGGCGAACGAATCCGGATCCTCACCATCGGGGAACAGGAGGATGCGGACATTCATGCCCTGTTCGAGGATCATGTCGATACCCCGGTATGAAGCCTTGATACCTGCGGGATCACCGTCGTAAAGGATGGTAATGTTCGGGGTATACCTTCGGATCATGCGGATCTGATCCAATGTCAGCGATGTACCGGAAGAGGCCACCACATTCATGATCCCCGCCTGATAAAGGGATATCACATCGGTGTATCCTTCAACCAGCAGGCAGTTGTCGGCTGCCACAAGAGTTCCTTTGGAAAAGTAAATCCCGTAGAGCGACTGGCTCTTGTTATAGATCTCGGATTCGGGGGAGTTGACATACTTGGGGCGGTTTTTATCAGAGGAGAGGATTCTACCGCCGAAGCCAATGATTCTTCCTGAAGCGGTATGTATGGGAAAGATCACCCTGCCATGGAACCGGTCGTAGAGCTGATCATCCTTTTCGAGAGAGAGACCCGATTTCAGCAACAGCTCCTTTTTATATCCGTTACGCAGGGCATGATCCGAGAAGGCATTCCATCCTGAAGGGCTGTATCCAAGCTGGAATTTCCTGATGGTCTCCTCGCGGATTCCTCTTTCACGGAAATAGGAGAGACCAACCGACCTGCCTTCATCCGATTCCCAGAGGGTGGCTGAGAAGTATTGTCCGGCGAACTGGTTGAGAATAAATAGGCTCTCTTTTTCTCCTGCTTCTTTTATCTGTTCGGGCGTTTGTTCCTCCTCCTCCACGTCGATGCCGTATTTCCGGGCCAGGTACCGCAGGGCCTCGGGATAGGAACAGTGTTCGTGTTCCATGATGAAACCGACGGCATTGCCCGCCTTGCCGCAGCCGAAACACTTGTAGATCCCCTTAACGGGCGATACCGTGAACGAAGGGGTTTTCTCATTATGAAAAGGGCATAGGCCCAGAAGGTTAACTCCGCGGCGGCGCAGGGAGACGAATTCTCCTACTACCTCTTCAATCTTTGCAGTCTGGATGATATTCTCTATGGTATCGCGGGAAATCATTTCAATTTACGAGGTTCGATGTACGATTTACGAATAATAGGGTGTCAATTGGAAATACGAAGGTAGATATTTTTGAGGTCGGAATTAGATGTATTTTTATTGTTGCAATGGAAGGGTACCGGAGATCAAAATGGTTGAAGCCGTTGAGGGTTGTGTTGGCCTTTGGTCTTATTGTGCCTCTGATGTTGCTGTTCATCGCCGGTATCAATAGTCTGCAGGTTATGGATGGACGATGGATCCTTTTTTTGCAGTTTATCCCCTCGTCGATCTCCTTCCTGTCGCTGGCAGGTCTCCTCTCCGCTGGTTGGATCGCCGTTTTGGCGATTACAATTTTGACCGGAAGGATTTACTGTTCAACGGTTTGCCCGCTGGGATTCATGATGGATGCCGTGATCAGGATCAGAAAATGGATTACAGGCAGCAGTCATTCATTGAGAAACGGCCGGGGTACCGGTGCGTGGCTGCATTACACGGTTACTGTTGCTGCCTGGGTGTTGGTTGCTTCCGGGTCGCTCTTGCTGATCAGCCTTCTGGATCCATTTACCCTTACGGGAAACCTGTTTGCCGTGTTCGGGCCTCAGGTCGGTTCAGGCATTGGAATTCCGTTTTTCGCGATCACCTCATTGGTGGTTACTCTTTCGGTTTTTATTAGTACCTGGTCATGCGGACGGTGGTTTTGCAACCACTTATGTCCGGCGGGCGGTGTTTTTCGGATCATTTCCAGGGCATCTCTTTTCAGGATCGGGATTTCGACCCCGGCCTGCACCGGATGCGGCGATTGCGGCAGGATTTGCAAGGCCGGATGCATTGATACGGAGCTGCAGAGCCTCGACTTTTCAAGGTGTGTAGTGTGTTTTGATTGTATCCAGGTATGCCGGGAGGGGGCCATAGGATTTGGATTTTGGGGAAGCTTACAAAAGATGGGCGCAAAGGTTATCTCAGTGGAGAGAAAGGAGCGCCGGAGGTTTCTGAAAGTATTGGCAGCGGGTGCCGGCATGGTATTACTTTCACCGGCATACCGGGTATACGGGGAAAAGGTTTCGGATCATTCGCCTGTGATGCCGCCGGGCGCAAGGGATCTGTATCATTTTTCGGACCATTGCACCGCCTGTCAGCTATGCGTACAGCAATGCCCGACCCGCGTATTACAGCCGGGATTGCTGGATTACGGGCTAACGGGACTTTTTCAACCCAGGATGGATTTTACATCCGGATTTTGCCTGGCCGACTGCACGGTTTGCGGTAATATTTGCCCGACCGGCGCTATCTTTGCTATGGAAAAAGAAGAAAAAAGAGTGGTTCAAACGGGTATTGCCAGGTATGTTAAAAATCTTTGCGTAGTGGTTGCGGAGGAGAAGGCGTGTAGTATCTGTGCCGAACAATGCCCCGCAGGGGCCATCCGGATGGTTGACCGTCTGCAAAATAAAATACCGGAGATATCGGAACGTTATTGTACCGGATGCGGCGCCTGTGAATATGCCTGCCCGGCACGTCCGGAAAGGGCCATCTATATAGAGAGTAACCGTTTTCACAGGGTTGCTTTGATAAAACAAGCGTTATGAAACCGCTGGATGTTGAAATAATCAGGATACCGGGTGATGATGAAGTACTGCTTCAGCAGGCTTTTGCCATCCGTAAAAGGGTTTTTGTTGAGGAATTGGGAGTTGATCCCGTTCTGGAATACGACCGGTATGAGAAGGAGAGCCATCATTATCTGGT
>CAYWHQ010000266.1:0-4703 GCA_964457665.1 uncultured Prolixibacteraceae bacterium
CTCCAGCTTAACCCTGCCACCCAGCGGATAGGTGCTGCGCCACATGGCATTCAAACTCCTGAAAAACAGGGGACTCTTTCTAAATCCACCGCTCATTCAATCTGTCATTCATGGTTTATTTCCGGAAACTCCTCCATCTTTACCACCCTGCACGACGGCTGCGGCGCCGTCACACCCTCCTTCACCCTGTACCACCGCCAGAGCATAGTCCCTTCGTCATGGCCGCAGGTATCAATCCAGTTGGGAATGCCGGGATCCCGGCGGGCTACCACCACCCTAACGCTGCCATCGGCTTCGTACACCGCAGAGGCCTTGTTGATGCAGATGGTAAAATAGCGGTAATCGAGACTCTCCATCCAGTAATTGTTGAGTTGAAAGTTCCACGAATCACAATCCGGTGGTTTTACCGTGATCACCAGCGCCTCCTCCGGAGTGAGTTTCCAGTAACTGTGGTAATAGAGAATGGAAGCGTCTCCCCCGGCCTTGTTGGAAGTTTCGGGATCGAACAACGGCAGGGTATTCGGATGCCTCTGAAAACCCTGCGCCCACCGGGCAAAGAGCGTTGCCGCACCTCCCACGAAAAGAGAGGCGGTTTGCAACCCTTCGTCGATCAGGGCAGGGGTGACCGGCTGCGGGTGTTTTCTTCCATCAAGATTTTCAATGGTGACTTCGGCTGCAACCTCCCGGTACCGGTCGAGAAAGGTCTGTCGAACCATCACCAGGGAGGTCTGTGCATCGGTCTTCAGCCAGTTCAATCCCCGCGGTTCCCGGCTGAGGATGATCTCAAAACTGCCGTCGGATTCAAATGTCATGGCGGTATGTTCGAGGGCGCCGCAAGGAGAAAGTCCCCCGGTAGTGCCATAATTGCCATTCTGGGTAAAGAACCCGAGATAATGCACGGTATTTCGTTTCCCGCGGATCCGGTATTCATATTCACCGCTGATCTGGGCATTGAAGTAGAAATTATCCGGGTTGTCGGCCCCCAGCTTGATGGTTTCATGGGCGGTTCGCCGGAGGACCGGGAAGGCCGGATCGCCATATTCAATGAACGCCTCCAGCCCGCCCCGGGTCAGACGTGTGAGATACCTGATCCCTTCGGCCTGGTTGAAGGGGTCGTGAGGAGCGCTATGGTGGTGGAGGGCGGCGCCGGCCAGCTTCAACCGGTCACAGAATTCATCCCAGGCCCGGCCGGTCACAATACGGTGGTTATGAATATCGGATTCCGTTCTGCCGGAGATCATCCTTCTCACACGGTGGAAAAACCTGACCAGTCGGAGAAAAAAGAAGAGTATCTCTTTCATGCGGTCTCAAAAAATCTGGCTGAATCAATGAAAAATGAAGGCCCAAAGTTAAAAAATCCTGAAAGATTCCACCACCATCGGGTTTTGGAGTGATCGGTTTCGAATGGTCCTGCTAATTCGGTAAATTTGGCCAGATAAAATTTTTCTTCAATGAAGCAGGAAGTTAATGGACCCGGAAACTGGGCGCTGGTTGCCGGAGCCGCAGAGGGGTTGGGCGCCGGATTCTGTGAAGTTCTCGCCCGGCAGGGATGGAATCTCGTGATGGTAGATATGAACCGGGATGCACTCCGAAATGAAGCGTCAAAATTGTCAGAATGCTTCGGAATCCTGATTAGGGAAATCCATCTGGATCTGGCCAGTCAAAGCGCGGCTCACACGTGTCTTGAAGCTATCCACGACATCGATTGCCATTTGCTGGTTTATGTTGCAGCCTTCTGCAAAATCGGCATCTTCACCGATCTCAGCGATACAGAACTTGACCGTCACCTGCAGGTGAACAATCGCACCCTGCTGCACCTCGTTCATGGCTTCGCTCAGCAGCTGATTGCGAAAAACATGCAGGGTAATGTTCTTCTGGTCTCTTCCCTGGCTGGTCTGTTTGGCCCAAAATATATCGCCACGTATGCTGCCACGAAAAGCTTTATTATCAAGCTTGGGGATGCATTATTCGACGAATTGAGGCAGCAGGGAATCAACCTCTCGGTCTGCTGTGCAGGAACCATCGATACGCCCCAGTTCCGACGCAGTGCGCCCCGAACGACGGGCATGCGCTCAAACATCATGCGGCCTGAAGAAGTTGCCACCCGTGCGCTGAAAAAAATGCATCATCGATCCTTTTATATCCCCGGATGGCGCAATCGCTTTCATTATCTACTGATGCAGCGGTTCCTGCCCCGAAGGATCTCTTTAATCATTGTGAACCGGGAGATTGAAAGAATGTATCCGGCATCTTCATTAAAATGAACTGTTACCATTTTTCAGGATGATAAATGCCAGATGTAAAAAATAAGTTCCTGCCTCATTCGTTAACCAACAAACATTCCAATGAAGCTATTTCGATTGTTTCTCATTTTAATTTTCATTCCTCTTTCTTCATGGATCAATGCACAGGGTTCAAAACCCATGCAACCCAGAACATCCGAAGAGCGGGCGAAGATAACTGTGGAGTACCTGTCAAAAAACATGAGTCTGACAAGGGAGAAGTCCGGCGCCATGGTTCCCGTTTTTGAGACATTTTATCTGGATATTAGCAAGGCAAGAAGCGCTCAGGATCGTGATGCCATGGATAAAGCAGAAAAAAAACTCGAAACTTCTCTCAGGAAGTTATTAAAGGAGCCTGAGATGAAAGAGGTGAAGCGGCTTCTGGAGGAACGGAAAAAGCAAAGGAGTCAATACATTCAGCAGCAGGAACAACCCCGCCGGCAGACACCTGACAAGAACTGACAGGTTAACGCTCCTCCAGGGCGATGTATTTCCGGTCGGGCTCCACCGCCTTGTAAGCCGGTCGGATGATCCTCCTTCCGCTTATCAGCTCCTCCAGTCGATGAGCCGACCATCCTGCAATTCGTGAAATGGCAAAGAGGGGGGTATACAACTCCTTGGGGATCTTCAGACATTCATAGACAAAGCCGGAATAGAAATCCACGTTCGGTGAAATCAGTTTATCGCGCGAACCCTTGAATTCATAAAAGATCTCCGGTCCTACCTGTTCTATAGCCTCATACAGCGCCATTTCTGCTTCTCTCCCTTTCTCTTTGGAGAGGAGACGGGCCTTCTCCTTCAGGAGGAGTGCCCGCGGGTCGGAAACTGTATATACGGCATGACCAAAACCGTAAATCTTGCCCGAGCCATCATGCGCCTCCCTGCGGGTGATCTTTCGAAGATAATCGGCCACTTCGTCGTGGTTGGCCCAGTTTTTCACATTCTTCTTGATGTTCTCCATCATCTCCACCACCTGGAGGTTGGCTCCGCCGTGAAGGGGCCCCTTCAGTGAGCCGATGGCTGCCACGATGGCTGAATAGGTATCGGTGCCGCTGGAACTGACCACCCGGGTGGTAAAGGTAGAGTTGTTCCCGCCCCCGTGTTCTGCATGAAGCACAAGCGCCAGATCGAGCAGCTCAGCTTCGAGCGGGGTAAAGTCATTGCCCTTGAGCATGTAAAGAAAATTCCCGGCCGTACTCAGCTTCCTGTCGGGATACCTTACGGTAAGGGTGTCATAATAGATAAGGTGCCTCATGGCATGATAGGAGTAAACCGCAATCGTCGGAAACTTGGCGATAAGACTGATGGATTGCCTGAGAATATTGGCTATGGTCGTATCATCGGCCTTTTCATCAAGCGTGTACAGGGCCAGGATGGACCGTGCCAGCATATTCATGATGTCCTTCCCTTTCATGGTAAGGATCATGTCGCGGTTAAAATTTTCGGGGAGCGCCCGCAATTCAGCCATACCTGCCGAGAATCTATCCAGCTCCTCCTTTCCGGGCAACCGGCCGAATAGAAGGAGGAAAACGGTCTCGTCGTAAGCGGGTCTTCCGGCAGCCTGACTGCCATGTACCAGGTCGTTGATGTCGATGCCCCGGTAAATCAGTTTACCGTCAATGGCTTGCAACTTTCCGTCGATCTTTTCGTATCCCACCACACTGCCCACCCGGGTCAGCCCCACCAATACCCCTGTATGGTCGGCATTACGCAGACCACGTTTCACATCATACTGCCTGAATAGTGTCTCATCAATCTGGCAGGATTCTTCTGTCAGTTTCGACAGATCCTTCAGAAAATCATCGATAATCATGTGCTATACTATTTAAGTGTTTTCATGTAATTCAGTGCGCTCCCGGCTTTGAACCAGCGTATCTGCAGATCGCTGTATGAGTGGTTCAGGATTATCGTGCAGGTGCTACCGTCGCTGTGCCGGAGTATCATCGTGAGGGGAACCCCGGGTTTGAATCCTCCAAGCCCAATCACATCGATCAGGTCATCTTCCCTGATCTTCAGATAATCCTCCGGGTCGGCGAAGGTCAGGGCCAGCATGCCCTGTTTTTTGAGGTTTGTTTCATGGATCCGTGCAAAGGATTTGACCAGTACTACCCTGGCATTCAGGAATCTGGGTTCCATAGCTGCATGCTCGCGCGACGACCCTTCCCCATAGTTCTCATCGCCCACGATCACCGACCCGAGCCCCATCTTTTTATAATACCGGGCAACGGCCGAAACCGCTTCATACTCACCGGTTTCGAAATTCAGTACGCTGTTCGTCTTGTCGTTAAAGTAGTTGACCGCACCCATCAGGAGGGTGTCGGAGGTAGTGGCGAGATGGCCCCTGGAGTTTAGCCCGGGTGCAGCCCTTGAACTGTGGTGGGGGGTGCTGGGCCCCCGGGGGGGGGGCAGGGGGGGGAGGCG
>CAYWHQ010000267.1:0-4662 GCA_964457665.1 uncultured Prolixibacteraceae bacterium
AGAAAGCTTCGAGACCGGGACGTTTTTTCGTTTCTGAGAGAAAGGCGGCATTAATTTTCTCCTTCTTATTGCGTCCGACCAGTTTCTTGTATGCTTCGTATGGTTCCCAGATTGGTTGCCGCACAATGCAAACATTATCGGGGACATCTTTCAGCAGGGAGTCATCGGTTTCGGGGTATTCAGGATTTTCGGGGGTATAGATAACCGGTTCCCAATTGAATTCGCGCAGGTATTTTACAAATTTCAGCCATCGCTGTACACCGGCACCTCCACCCGGAGGCCAGTAATAGGTGATGACCAGCACCTTTTTCATGATCTTATCCGATTCCGTATTGCGAGTGCCGTGAAAACCAACAGGATCAGAATCAACAGCGCCGAACTGATTCTTGAGATCCATTCCCCCATGAAGTAGGACCGTGGTTCAAAACGGAACGTAACTGTGTGGTCGCCAGCCGGGAGCATCATGGCCCGGAGGATGTAATTGGCGCGGAAATGGGGTGCAGGTGAGTCATCAATATAGGCATTCCATCCTGCAGGATAATAGATCTCGGAGAAGACAGCGATTCCCGGCACGGAGGATTTATACTGATAGGTCAGTCTGTTGGGTTTATATTCTGTCAACCGAATAAATGACAGGGTGTCTTTTCCAGGTTCCTGAACCTCAATCAAGCTGGCAAACCTCTTGTCAACCAGAGCAGTGCGTGCAGGATCGAATCCTTCGAGGGCGTGGATCTCCTCGTCGGCATTATCTACCAGTTGCACCTGCTCCACGAACCATGCATTTCCCATGGCGCCGTCATTGTAGCGGGCTTCAGGATTTTTATTTTCGTCAGGCAGGATGAAATACCGGGTGTTGAGCATGTTCAGTACGGCCATATTCTGTTTGACGATGTGATATTCATAGATCTCCTGGTATCTTCTGAGTTTTGCCCCGTGGTAACCTCCGATGGATTTATGGAAATAGGAGGTGCCGGCGTCGGCAAAAGGATTCACGGTCAGATTGAGTACGCGGAAATTGGGGTCTTTGTCCTGAAGGATCATCTGGTCGGCAGGAGAAGGTTGGTAGGGGGTCTCCATTTTCGATCTGCTCGTAAAGCTGCCGGCATTGAGGTATCTTTTATTGACGGTGAACATATCGGCCAGGATCAGAACGATAAGAACACCATAGACGTACTCTTTGCGTAATTTTCCGAAAATGACCGCCCATATGGCTGCAGCGGATAGGAGGATGAAGGCGAAGGAGCGCAGGGCATCGAGCCTGGCAACTCTCTCCCGTTCTTCCCGGATGGCTTGCATGAACCAGTCGGGGAACTGCCTGGCGAAGTTGGCGTCGCCTGATCCTGTGAAATCCAGGAAGATACCTGGCAGGAGGGCAAAGAGGAGGGTGATGCCACCGGTGATGCCCAGGGCGATTTTCAGTCCTGTGAAAAGTTTCTTTTTGTCCATGGTTCCGTCGAAGGCAACCTTGAGGGCAAGAATCCCGAGGAGGGGCATGGTCAGTTCAGCGATCACGAGGATCATGGTCACTGCCCTGAACTTGTTGTAACCCGGCAGATAGGTCAGGAACAGATCGGTAAGCCACATGAAGTTATGTCCCCATGCCAGCATAACAGAAAGGATTGTGGCACCGAGCAGCCACCATTTCAGGGGACCTTTGACAATAATAAGTCCAAGAATAAAGAGGAAAAAGATGATTGCTCCGACATAAACCGGCCCCGAGGTAAAGGGCTGGTCGCCCCAATAGAGGAAAGGCAGTGGCTGGCTGATGAACTCACGGATGGAGGATTCGGGTATATTGTTCTCTTTCATCGCGCCGGCAAGCTTCGATCCGGGGCTAATCCTTGCGCTGCTGGAGCCTCCGTATACGTCGGGGATCAGGAGGGTCATGGTTTCACCCACACCATAGCTCCATTGGGTAACGTAATCCTTGTCGAGGCCGCTGGTACGGTTCGACTGTTCGGTAGTGAGTTCGGTTTTTCCCCTGATGGTGTATTTGCTGTATTCGTAGGTGGTCCAGAGGTTGGAAAAGTTGGTGAGCAGGGCGAGCACAGAAGCCAGGATGAGTACTGTGACGGAAATAAGCCAGGGTCTGATTTTCCGGTTGCGTATGGCGTACACCAGTTCCACCAGCCCCAGAAGAGTGGCGGTCATGGCCAGGTAGTAAGTTATTTGCGGATGATTGGCCTTGATCTCGAGGGAGAGGAACACAGCCGTAATGATTCCTCCCCAGAGGTATTTTTTCCGGAAGGCAAGGATGATGCCTGCGAGTACTGGGGCCATATAGGCGATGGCATGGGCTTTGGAGTTGTGCCCTGCTTCGAGGATGATGAAGAGGTAGGAGGAGAGGGCAAAGCCGGTTGAACCTGCGACAGCCAGCCAGGGATTGACCCGGAGTACAAGGAGCAGAAAGAAAAATCCGAGGAAATACAAAAAAACAGTGCCGGCGGGATGGGGAAGCCCGAGGTGAAGGGCCCGGTCGAGATAGGTAAGAAGGTTACCTGTAAAGATGGTGGAGATCTGATAGGCAGGCATACCGCCGAACATGGAGTTTGTCCAGAGCGGTTCCGTGCCTGTTTCCTTCCGGAAATCAGCGATCTCTTTCGACATTCCGGTAAACTGGACGATATCCGACTGGTATAGTCGTTTTCCTTCAAGCAGCGGGAAAAAATATACCAGGGTGATGATCAGAAAAATCAGAATGGCGCCGATGTAGGGTAGCCATTTTGTAAATGGAATCTTGTTCATAGGCTGGCTTTAAACAAGAAAAGAAGGTAGTGCAGGGTACCTTCTTTCCTAATGCAAAATTGCAGAAAAAAATTAATTCTTATCTAACTTTTCGTCGGAGACAGAGAGTTTTTTTCTTCCCTTTGCCCTTCTGGCTGCCAGCACTTTACGGCCGTTGGCTGTGGCCATCCGCTCGCGGAAACCATGCTTGTTCTTCCTTTTTCTGCGGGAAGGGTTGAATGTAGGTTGTGCCATCGGTATTCAGATTTAGGGCTGCAAAATTAGGTTTTTTTTCAATAACTCCAAACGAATTTTTTCTCTTTACGATTTTGCCGGAATATTTTTCAGGGTTTCGAGGAGGAAGTCCCAGAATTTCTGAACGGTAGCGATGTTAACCTTTTCATCCGGGGAGTGTGGGAACCGGATGGTAGGGCCAAAGCTGATCATATCCCAGTGAGGATAGGCTCCTCCGAGGATCCCGCATTCGAGACCGGCATGGATAGCTCTGATTTCCGGTACTTTGCCAAAATGGTTCTCATATACCTGGAGCATGGTTTTCAGGATAGCGGATTCGGGATTGGGTTTCCAACCGGGATATTGTCCGTCGAACATCACGGAGGCGCCGCAGGCTTCGAATACGCACTGCACCATGTGTTCGAGGTCGGTTTTGGCCGAATCGACCGAGCTGCGGAGCAGACACTGGATACGTACCTCTTCCTTGCCGGTTTTCACGAGGGCCATGTTGATGGAGGTTTCCACGAGGCCGTGCATTTCGTTGCTCATGCGGATCACGCCGTTGGGGCAGCCATACAGCGCGCGGATCAGGTTTTTTTGCCCATCCGGATCGAAAACGAAGGCAGGGGCCTGAGCTGACGTCAGTTCAATTTTCAGATCGGGTTCAACCGCCGACAACTCTTTCCTGACAACAGCTTCCAGGGAAGCGACATAGCTGATGAAATCATTCTTTTTACCGGCAGGGACAAGTACCGTGAGGAAGGCCTCCCTGGGGATGGCATTCCGCAGGCTTCCGCCGTCAAAGTCGGCCAGCATCAATCCGAACTGTTCGGATGCTTCAAACAGCAGCCTCGCAGCAATTTTATTGGAGTTACCCCTTCCGAGGTGGATATCCACTCCGCTGTGGCCACCTTTCAGGCCGGTGACCGAGATTTTAATGGCCTCCATACCTGCAGGGACCGGGGTCTCCCGGTATTTCATCACCACGTTGGCGTTGGTACCGCCTGCACAGCCGATATAGAGTTCGCCTTCGTCTTCCGAGTCCATGTTGATGAGGATATCGCCCTTCAGCAGGCCGGGTTTGAGCCCGAACGCGCCGGTCATGCCCGTCTCCTCGTCGATGGTGAAGAGCGCCTCAACCGGTCCGTGCGGGATATCTTTTGCCTCCAGGATGCTCATGGCCGCGGCAACACCCATGCCATTGTCGGCGCCAAGGGTGGTATTGCGGGCCTTCACCCACTCCCCGTCGATCCACGCATCGATCGGATCCTTTTCGAAGTCGTGTGCTACGCCAGTATTCTTTTGGGGAACCATATCGAGATGACCCTGCAGGATAACTCCCTTGAGTTTCTCCATGCCGGGAGTGGCCGGTTTCCGAATGATCACGTTGCCGGTTTCGTCGACGATTGTCTCGAGACCGAGTTTTTTTCCGAAAGCCACGACGAAGTCCCTGACTTTCTCTTCATGTTTTGAAGGGCGCGGGATCTGGGTCAGGTCGTAAAAATTCTTCCAAAGGCCGGAAGGCTGAAGGTTGCAGATTTCTTTGCTCATATTAAGGTATGATTTTAATTTGATGTAACGTGCAAAGATAATGAAAAGTATGATGCGGGGAAGGGTTATTTCTGTGCCCTTAAAAGCAAAAAAGGAGGTTGGCTCTTTTCATCCAGAAGGTTTGGATGATCTGTAGTTGCAAGTGGCTCCTCG